>PTLK01000057.1 GCA_002938075.1 Alphaproteobacteria bacterium MarineAlpha3_Bin3 | reverse complement strand
GGCGGGAACAAGTCTTCGTTAGGTGACGGCAATTTTATCGGCGATATGTTTCGCGAGTATGTTGGGAATGCGTCCGTGTATGACAATAAACGCAACGCCGGATGGAGGAAAATTGTTTGTTTTCAGGCGTTTTGAGGGCACCGGGACGGGAAAATCTCTCAGATCACGCCGCGCTCGCGCAGCCCGGCGATTTCGTCCGGCCCGAGGTCAAGCAGTTCCTTCAGCACCTCGTCGGTGTGCTGGCCCAGCATCGGCGGGGCGTGGCGATAGTTGGGGTTGGTGGCCGACATCCTGATCGGGCTGGCGATCAGGCGCACCGGCGCATCGCCGGTGGCCGAATGGGGCATTTCCAGTTCCATGCCCCGGGCCTTGACTTGCGGATCGTTGAAGACCTGTTCGAGATCGTTGATGGGACCCGAGCTGACGTTGTTGGCCTCGAGCCCGTCGAGCCAGTGCTTGGACGGTTTTTCGGCGATGACTTGGCGCAGTTTTGCAATCAGCTCATCGCGGTTGAGGACCCGCTGGGCGTTGGTCTTGAATTTTTCGTCCACAGCCAGTTCCGGGTGGCCGGCAAAGACGCAAAGCCTGTCGAACTGTTCGTCGTTGGCGACGGCGATGATGATACTCCCGTCGGCGGTCGGAAAGGACTGATAGGGCACGATGTTCGGGTGCGCGTTGCCGAGCCGGAGCGGGACCTCGCCGGTGGCCAGGTAGTTGAGGCCCAGGATCGACATCGTCGCCACCTGGGTGTCGAGCATGCCGATGTCGATGTACTGCCCCTGCCCCGTTACCTCGCGGTGCCGAAGCGCCGCGTTGATGGACACCGCGGCGTACATGCCGGCCATGATGTCGGCGATGGGAACGGCCGTTTTCTGCGGTTCGCCGTCGGGCTCACCGGTAGTGCTCATGATCCCGCCCATGGCCTGGATCAGGACGTCGTAGCCCGGGCGCGACGCATAGGGGCCGGTCTGGCCAAAACCGGTGATCGAACAATAGACCAGGCCCGGAAATTCGTCCTTCAACTGCTCGTAGCCGAGGCCGAATTTCTTCATTCCGCCGGTCTTGAAGTTTTCCGCCAGCACGTCGGACTCGGCGATCAGGCGCCTGGCCAGGTCCTGGCCTTCCGGGTTGGCGAGGTCGAGGGTGATGGAACGCTTGTTGCGGTTGGAGCTGGCGAAATAGGCGCTTTCCCCGGTTTCTTTGCCGGTCCCGTCCCTCAGGTACGGCGGCGCGAAACGCCGGGTATCGTCGCCTTTTCCGGGTTGCTCGACCTTGATCACGTCGGCCCCCAGGTCGCCCAGGATCTGGGTGCACGTGGGCCCGGCGAGGATGCGGGTCAGGTCGAAAATTCGAAGGCCATGCAGGGGACCGCTCATGGATGACCTGCCTCTCCGGGTTTCAAGGATGGGCTTGGCGGAAACATTTACCCAAGGCGGCGCAGTTAAATTCCACACCCTTATAAAGTAACGAATGCCTCAGCGCCAACAGGGTCATCCGGTTCGGGCTTTGACCGCCTGAAACCTTGGACAATGGGCCAGCCCTATTTATAAACTTAAAGACCCTTTTACCAAGGGCGGGCACGGGAGCACCGGCAACGATGATGCGGCGGTTGGTTTATGCGATTTTAGGGTTGGGGTCGGTGGTGCTGGTGATCGGCGGCGCCGGTTTTGGGTGGCTGTGGGCGACGCTGCCCGAAACCGACGGCACCATTGAGGTCCCGGTACTCGAGCAGCCGGTCGAGGTCTACCGCGACGATTCCGGCATTGCCCATATTTTCGCCAAATCCAGCCGCGACGCCTATTTCGCCCTCGGCTTCGTCCATGCCCAGGACCGTCTGTGGCAGATGGAAACCATGCGCCGCTTCGGCGCCGGGCGGCTGGCCGAGGTCCTGGGACCGGCGGCGCTTGCGTCGGACAAGTGGATGCGCACCCTTGGCCTTTATTGGTTGGCGGAAAGGCAGGTCGAGGACCTGTCCGAGCCCGTGCTGACGGCGCTCAACCTTTACGCCGCCGGGGTCAACGCCCGCATCGCCCACAGCCGCCGCCTGCCCTGGGGCGTGCCGGCGCTCGAATTCGCCTTTCTCGGGGTTACCCCTGAACCCTGGCGGCCGGCCGACTCGCTGGTCTGGGGAAAGATCATGGCGGTGCGGCTCGGCGGCAACTGGCGCGATGAAATCCTGCGCACCCGCCTGGCCCGGAAGCTGGCGCCGGCCCGGGTCGGCGAACTGTGGCCCCTTTATCCCGACGACGCCCCGGGGACCATCGAGGAGGCCTTGGCGCTTACCCGGCCGTTCGATTTGGATAAATTGGCGGCCCTGGACCCGGCGCCGACCGGGCTTCCGCGCGGCGCCTCGAACGCCTGGGTGGTGGCCAAGAAAAATACCTCCACCCGGGGCGCCATCCTGGCCAACGATCCGCATTTAGGATTCACCCAGCCGATCCTTTGGTACCTGGCCCGCATCGAGACGCCCGACCTGAAGGTCGCCGGGGCGACGATCCCGGGGGTGCCGTTCACCATCCTCGGCCACAACGGCAAGATCGCCTGGGGCATGACGAATACCCAAAGCGACATCCAGGACCTGTTCGTCGAACAGACCGATGCCGATGGCCGCCGCTACAAGACTCCCGACGGCTGGGATGATTTCGAAACCCGGAGCGAAATCATCAAGGTCAAGGACGCCAATCCGGTCACCATTACGGTCCGGGAATCCCGCCACGGCCCCATCGTTTCCGACATCGACGGCGGCACCGCGCGGGCCGCCGGAAAGGACGTGGTGATGGCCTTGTCGGCGACCTACCTGGAGCCCGAGGACCTGACCCCGGAAGCCTTCTTCCACATCAACCGGGCCGAAACCTGGGACGCCTTCGTCGACGCGCTTCGGGATTTCCAGGCCCCGCAAAGCAATTTCTTTTTCGCCTCCACCGGCGGCGACATCGGCTTTATCGCCCCCGGGCTGGTGCCGGTCCGCAAACGCGGCTGGGGGCTGGTGCCGAGCCCCGGTTGGGACGGCGAGACCGACTGGACCGGCTACGTGCCCTTCGACGAGCTTCCGTCCATCCTCAACCCGCCGTCCGGGCGCATCGTCAACGCCAACAACCGCATCACGCCCAAGGGATACCCGCATTTCATCTCTTACGACTGGGCGCCCGCCTATCGGGCCCGGCGCATCATCGAACTGCTGGACAAGAAGCTGCAGGCCGTTCACAGCACGACGCAGATTCAGCGGGACCACGTTTCGGAAATGGCGAAGCGATTGTTACCACTGATGACCGACATCGAGCTGGCCGACGCGCACGGCCGCCGGGCCCTGGCCATGTTAGGGGAATGGGACGGCGCCATGTCCCGCGGCCGACCCGAGCCGTTGATCTTCTCGACCTGGCTGTTGGAGCTTAACCAAGCCCTTTATGCCGACGAGCTGGGCGATCTTTACCGCCAATACCTGACCTTCAGGCCGCGGTTTATCGAATCCGTCCTCAGTCGACGCCAGGCATGGTGCGACAACGTCAATACCGCAGAGGAGGAGGACTGTCCCAGCCGCCTCCGCCATTCCCTGAACCGCGCCCTGACCAAGCTCGCGGACTCGTTCGGATCCGACATCGGGTCCTGGCGTTGGGGCGACGTTCACCGTGCCCGGTTCGCCCATGGGGGGTTTTCGGGCGTGCCGTGGCTCAGCCGTTTTGTCGATCTGGAAATCCCCACCGACGGCGGCAATTACACCGTCAACCGGGGAGCCAGCCACATCAACAATCCTTCACGCCCGTTCGAGCACGTCCACGGTCCGGGCTTTCGGGCGATTTACGACTTGGCGGACCTTCGCCGGTCCCGTTTCATCATCGCCACCGGGCAATCGGGCCATCCCGCCTCTGCCCATTATCGCGATCTATTGGCGGATTGGCGCGACGGCCGCTACAAGCGCATGAGCCAAACCGCCGCCGCCTTGAAGAACGCCGCCGCCACCCTGGTTCTGACCCCGGCGGCCGGCAACCGATAGCGGAAAAAGACAGCCATGCCCGTCACCATCGACGACATCCGCGCCGCCGCCGAGGCGCTTGCGGGCAAGGTGTCGCGGACGCCGGGCCTGAGGTCCCAGGTGTTGTCGGAACTGACCGGCGCCGACATCCACCTGAAGCTGGAAAACCTTCAGGTCACCGGCTCGTTCAAACCGCGCGGCGCCTATATCAAGCTGTCGGGTCTTTCGGAAAAGGAAAAGAAATCAGGCGTCGTCGCCGCATCGGCCGGCAACCACGCCCAGGGCGTCGCCTATCATGCCCGCCAACTCGGCGTGCCGGCGACCATCTACATGCCGGAATCGACGCCGTTCACCAAGGTCGGGCGCACCGAGGCCCTGGGCGCCAAGGTGGTGCTGTCGGGCGAGGGCTTGGCGGAAGCCCGCGATGCGGCCCTGGAGCAGGCGGATCGGCAAGGTCAATCCTTCATCCATCCCTACGACGACGAAAAGATCATCAGCGGCCAGGGCACCGTGGGGCTGGAATTCCTGGACGACTTTCCGGACTTGGAGGTTTTGGTGGTGCCGATCGGCGGCGGCGGGCTGGCGGCCGGGATCGCCGTCGCCGCCAAGGCCATTAAGCCCGATATCGAGATCATCGGCGTCGAGGCGGCGCTTTATCCGTCCATGTCCCAGGCGTTGGCGGGCGAGACCCCGGGCGGCAAGGGGCAGACCATCGCCGATGGCATCGCCGTCAAGGTCCCCGGCGATTTGACCCGCCCGGTGATCGCCGGGATGGTTTCCGACATCCTGCTCGTCGACGAAGCGGCGCTGGAATGCGCCACCCTAACCTATCTAGAAGAACAGCGCCTGGTGAGCGAAGGCGCCGGGGCGGCGTCGCTGGCGGCGGTGATGGAAAACAAGGACCGCTTCGAAGGTCGGAAAACCGGCCTTATCGTTTCCGGCGGCAACATCGATTCCCGGCTGATGTCGTCGATTTTGATGCGCGGGCTGGTGCGCGAAGGCCGGATGGTGCGGCTTCGGGTCGAGATCACCGATTCCCCGGGGGTGCTGTCAAAGGTCTCGGGCCTGATCGGCGACAGCGGCGGCAACATCGTCGAAGTCTATCACCAGCGCCTGTTTTACGACGTGCCGGTGAAACAGGCCGAAGTCGACGTGGTGGTTGAAACCGTGGATGCGTCTCATGTCAGCGAGATCATGGAAAAGCTGGAAACCGCCGGCTTTCCGGTGCGGCTATTGGGCGGCACGTCGTTGACCGACGAAAGCTGACAGCTCCCCTTCACAATCGCCACAGGTAAAGACTGGTTTGGCGGCGGTCGGCGACTTCGACGGTTTCATCGGCCGGATGGCCGGGGACGTCGAAGGTATTGCTGATCAGCAGGCTGCCGGATTTCATCTCCTGTTTGGCCTGATCGAACAAATCCGGCATCGGCACCGGCGACAGGAAGGCATAGACCACGTCGTATTCACCGAGGCCGTGGGAACGGTAATTGCCGAACAACAGCTTGACGTTCGCCAGACCGGCGAAACGGAGGCGGAGCCAAGCCAAGGCGAACGGAAGCGGTGCCGATTCAATGCCGGTGAAATGCCCGTCCGGGCGCTGCCGGGCGAGGTCGAGCACCGGCCCGCCGAGGCCGCAGCCGAGGTCGGCGAACCGGACCCATGGCTTATTTTTATTTTTTGATTCTGTCGCGGTTTTACCGCTTCCCGCCTCCTCTTGTTTGGTCCTTTTCGAGGTTTCACCGTTTCCCGCCTCTTGC
Source organism: Alphaproteobacteria bacterium MarineAlpha3_Bin3 (assembly GCA_002938075.1). Taxonomy (GTDB): domain Bacteria; phylum Pseudomonadota; class Alphaproteobacteria; order Rhodospirillales; family Casp-alpha2; genus Casp-alpha2. Next base: position 4,160 of record PTLK01000057.1, on the reverse strand, counting down.
GGAAGAAGCGCCGCCAACGCGGCACGGGTCCGGGGATTGCTGAGGTACAAGGGCACCCCGCCGCGGGCGCTGTTCCAGAAGACCAGGACCAGGAGCACGAACAGGACAAGAAAAATCCATTCCGGCACTTGCCACGGCCAGGCCAAGGCCAGCGCCGAGGGCAAAACAAGCTGGATAGGAATCCACCATTGGGCGAGCCCGAAGCGGGTCCCCAAAACCGCGGCGCCGATCCCCTGCAGCGCCAGCAAGGCCATCAACGGCGGCCTTATCCCCGTCCCGGCGGCGAGCCCGAAGGCGGACCCGAAAATCACCGCGCCCGTGGCTAATTGGGCCGCCAGCGCCCTCAACAGCGGCCATCGGGGCCTAGGCATCCCCGATCCGGCCGTAGGCGCTTTGGTAGAACAGTAAGGGTCGCCTACCGTCGGCGTGTTCGATACGATCGACGCGGCCGAGGACGATTAGGTGATCGCCGCCTTCGAAAGCATTGAGGCGTGTGCATTCCAGGTTCGTCAGGCAGCCGTGCAGGATCGGGCAGCCGCTGTCCCAGGTTTCGAAGGCGCGGTCCTTGAAATTATGTTCCTGGGGGCTGGCGAATTCTTCCGACAAGTCCTGCTGGTTTTCCGAAAGTATGTTAACCACGAACCGTTCGCCCTCGCAAAATGCCTTCAGGCAGCCGGTATTGTTGTCCAGGCAGATCAGAATAATCGGCGGGTCCAGGGAAACCGAGGCGAAGGAATTGACGGTGACGCCGACGGGCACGTCCTTCGGCGTCAACCCGGTGACCACGGTGACGCCGGTGGCGAAAGTGCCGAGGGCCTTGCGGAATAGTCGGGAATCGAATGACACGGCGGTTGATCTTAGCGGATAAGCGGGGTTTCAAAAGGCAAATGGGACCCCGGCGGCAATTTTAAAAGGCCGCCCTCTGGGATGCTGGGGGCCGTTTGCCTGGTTTCCGGCCACCCCGCGCCGGCGAAACCGGGGCGGTTCAATATTGGGGATGGAAGTTTCAATTTTATTTCAGATATTTTATTGTCCCGCTGAAGGACACACTATAGCGTGCGGGACTTAAACGGCAAAACCGCCTGACCACCGGATGCCGCCCGAACAAAATCGAAGACCCGAGGATTCGAATGTTATTCATTATCGGTTTTTTAGTCGTCGTCGGCGCCGTCATCGGGGGCTATTCCGTTCATGGCGACCTGATGATTCTGTGGCAGCCGATCGAATTCGTGATCATTTTCGGCGGCGCCTTCGGGGCGTTTGTTATTACCAACCCGAAAACCGTAATTATGGGCGTCGTAAAGTCGTTGGGAAAGGTGGTTACTGGTCCGAAATACAAAAAAAGGGACTACGAAGAGCTGCTGGGAGTCCTGTTCTCGGTTTTTAAGCTGGCCAAGAGCAAAGGCGACCTGGCGCTGGAAACCCATGTCGAGGATCCCAACAACAGTCCCTTGTTCGCCAATTTCCCTTACTTCCGGAAGGACCATCACGCGGTCGAGTTTCTTTGCGATTACCTGCGGGTGTTGACGTTGGGCGCGTCCAACCCGCACGAGGTCGAGGCGGTCATGGAGGTGGAACTGGAAATCCATCACAACGAGGACGCCGCCATTTCCGGCGCCGTATTGACCATGGGCGACGCCATGCCGGCGCTGGGTATCGTCGCCGCCGTGCTGGGCATCATCGTCACCATGGGCTCGATCACCGAGCCACCGGAAATCCTGGGCAACCTGATCGGCGCCGCCCTGGTCGGCACCTTTGCCGGCATCCTGCTTTCCTATGGCTTTGTCAGTCCCATGGGCAAGTCCCTGGAAAATACCTTCGACTCCGATGCCCATTACCTGGGCTGCATCAAGATCGCCCTGATCGGCCACATGCAGGGATACGCGCCGCAGGTATCGGTCGAATTCGCCCGCAAGTCCTTGGCTTCGGACGTGCGCCCGACCTTCGCCGAAGTCGAGGATATGCTCTCCAACCTGCCTTCCGTTTGAACCCGGCCCCCGACCTGATAGAATCAGGGCATGGCGACCGACAAACAACCTGTCATCATCAAGAAGATCAAGAAAGGCGGCCACGCCGCCCACGGCGGCGCCTGGAAAATCGCCTATGCCGACTTCGTGACCGCGATGATGGCCTTCTTCCTGTTGTTGTGGCTTTTGAGTTCGGTGCCCCAGGAACAGCTCGAAGGCATTTCCAACTATTTCTCTCCGACCACCGTCTCCGCCACCACCAGCGGCAGCGGGGACATCCTCAGCGGCGCCACCATTACCTCCGAGGGCACTGCCCAAAGCTCGATCTCGCGCGACAGCGTCACCGTTGACCTACCGCTGCCGAAAGCCGGTACGGGTGGGGAAGATTCGGGCGGGGAGAAAGAGGCCTCGGAGATGACCGACGAAGAGAAGGCCGAGGAATTGCAGCGCAAGAAAGAGGAAGATCAGTTCGAAGAAGCTAAAAAGGAGCTTGAGGAAATCATCGAGCGAACGCCCGAACTGAAGGAAATGAAGAAAAGCCTGCTCATCGACAACACGCCTGAAGGGTTGCGCATTCAGCTTCTAGACAAGGAAGGGCTGCCCATGTTCCCGAGCGGCGGCGCCGAGATGTTCGATCATACCAAGCGGCTGCTGGCACTTGTTTCCAAGGTCATTGTCAAGATGCCGCAACAGATCTCCATTTCCGGGCATACGGATTCCGTGCCCTACGTCAGCAAAACCGGCTATTCGAACTGGGAGCTTTCCGCCGACCGGGCCAACGCCGCGCGCCGGGAACTGGTTCATGCCGAAGTTCCCTTTGAGAGGGTATCGAAGGTCGTCGGCAAGGCGGCGACGGAACCCTTCCTTCCCGAGGACCCGAAAAACGCCCGCAACCGGCGGCTCAGCATCATCATGCTGCGCGGCACCGGGCGGGACAAACCGTCCCCGTCCGCGAAGGAAGAATCGCTGCCCGGATTGGGCGCCATTCGCCGGAAGCAACTTGAGGATTCCAAGACCCAATAACAGGGGCTTTCGCCGGTTCGATTTCCGCTTAGCGGCCATTAAACCTTTTCACATTCCAGGTTAATTCGCCGGATCGAGGCCCTGTGGGAATCTTGATGGGCAAAAAAACTTCGGCCGCAAGGCGGCCCTGGGGTAATATCGGGAGAGAATTGGAAAAAACCCCAGATTTTTCACTTGGACCATGAAACACGACCCCCTGCATAACGCCCGGTTTTTCTTCGCCACCGCCCCCCTGCCCTGTCCCTACCTTCCGGGACGGATCGAACGCCGGGTGGTGACGGAGCTTTTCGGACGGGACGCCTCGGTGGTCCACAACCAATTGTCGTTGGCCGGCTTCCGCCGCAGCCACAACATCGCCTACGCTCCGGCGTGCCCTGGGTGTCAGGCGTGCCATGCGGTCCGGGTGCGAGCCGATGAATTTTCGCCGTCCCGGTCGCACAGGAGAATCCTCAACCGCAACAGCCATCTCCGGGTCGAGGAAAAGGCGCCCGAGGCCACGGACGAACAATTTACCGTTTTCGCCGCCTATCAGGATTCCCGGCACGCTGGCGGCGACATGGCGAAGATGGACGTTCAGGACTATCAAGCCCTGGTCGAGGACACGCCGGTGGATACCTGGCTGGTGGAATTTCGCCACCCGGACGGAATTCTGGTGGCCGCATGTCTGATCGACCGGGTCGAAAACGGCTTGTCGGCGGTGTACAGCTTCTTCGACCCGGAACTGCACCGCAACAGCCTCGGCACTTACATGATTTTATGGATGATCGGGCGGGCCCGGGAACTGAACCTGCGTTACGTTTACCTGGGGTTCTGGATCGCCGGCAGCTCGAAGATGTCCTACAAGGCGAAATTCCAACCCTTGGAGGCGCGAATGGCCGATGGATGGCGGGCGCTGACGGCCGAGGAAACCGGTTTCGGCGAACCCAAAACACCACTGGCACGATGACGCCGCCCGCCGCACCGGCCTGTAATTATATTTTTCAACGGCTTATCGGGAACCCTTAAAGTATGAAGCGGCGTCGATTTCTGTCCGGGGCGACCCAGGGCCTGGCGGTCGCCGCCGTCGGCGCTTCGTCGCTTGCGTCCCCGGCCTTGGCCCAGGGGATACGCCAGTTGAATATGGTCACCACCTGGCCGCGTGATTTCCCCGGCCTGGGAACCGGCGCCCGG
>PTLK01000056.1 GCA_002938075.1 Alphaproteobacteria bacterium MarineAlpha3_Bin3 | reverse complement strand
TGAGCTGGGTGAATTTTTCCATGGTCCGGTTCTCCTAGCTCAGCTCGCGCACGTCGGCGAGCTTGCCGGTGACGGCGGCCGCCGCCGCCATGGCCGGGCTGACCAGGTGGGTGCGCGCGCCGGCGCCCTGGCGGCCCTTGAAGTTGCGGTTCGACGTCGACGCCGAACGCTTGCTCGGCGGTACCTTGTCGGCGTTCATGCCCAGGCACATGGAGCACCCGGGTTCGCGCCACTCGAAGCCGGCCTCGATCAGGATATCGGCCAGGCCCTCTTTCTCGGCCTGGTCCTTGATCAGGCCCGAGCCGGGCACCACCAGCGCGGTGACGCCGTCGGCCACCTTGCGCCCCTTGGTGATCTTGGCGGCGGCGCGGATGTCCTCGATGCGGCCATTGGTACACGCGCCGACGAAGACGTAATCGACGGGAATCTCGGTCATCGGCGTGCCCGGTTTCAGGTCCATATATTCGAGCGCCATCTTCGTCGATTCCCGCTTCGCCGGGTCGTCGAAATCGTCGGGCGCCGGCACCGAGCCGGTGATCGGCACCACGTCCTCCGGCGACGTGCCCCAGGTCACCTGCGGCGCGATGTCGGCGGCCTTCAAGGTCACTTCCTTTTCGTAGGCCGCCCCTGGGTCGCTGGGCAGCGTCTTCCAGAATTCCACGGCCTGCTCCCAGGCCCCGCCCTTGGGCGATTTCGGCCGCCCCATCAGGTATTGATAAGTCTTTTCGTCCGGCGCCACCAGCCCGGCCCGGGCACCGGCCTCGATGGTCATGTTGCAGACCGTCATCCGCCCTTCCATGGAAAGGTCCTCAATCGCCGAGCCGGCGTATTCGATGACATATCCGGTGCCGCCGGCGGTGCCAATTTCGCCGATGACGGCCAAAATCAGGTCCTTGGCGACGACGCCCGTGGGCAAGTCCCCGTCGACGGTGATGCGCATGTTCTTTAGCGGCATCTGCAACAGGGTTTGCGTCGCCAACACGTGCTCGACCTCAGTGGTGCCGATGCCGAACGCCAGCGACCCGAAGGCACCGTGCGTCGCGGTGTGGCTGTCGCCGCAGACCAGCGTCGTGCCGGGCAGGGTGAAGCCCTGCTCAGGGCCGATGATGTGGACGATACCCTGGCGGATGTCGTTCATGTCGAACAGCTCGACGCCGAACTCGGCGCAGTTCTTGGTCAGTGCCTCAATCTGGATGCGGCTGTCCTCGTCGTCGATGCCTTGGGAGCGGTCGGTGGTCGGCACGTTGTGGTCGGCGACCGCCAGCGTCAGGTCCGCGCGGCGCACCTTGCGCCCGGCGGCGCGCAACCCCTCGAACGCCTGCGGGCTGGTGACTTCGTGGATCAGGTGGCGGTCGATATAGATCAGGCAGGTGCCGTCGTCCTGGACGTTGACGAGGTGGCTTTCCCAGATCTTGTCGAAAAGCGTCCGCGGTTTGGTCATGGGTTTTCTCCTCCTTAGTTTTATTTGGGGGTACGGGGCCCCCTTTTAAGGTTTGTTTTTGTTATTTTCCGTTTTCGCCCCCGTCGGCAGTGTCCTTGGCCTTGGCCGCGGCCTTTTTCTTCGGCTTCTTGGCCTTCTTGTCGGCATCGCCGGCGTCGTCCTTGGCCTCGGTGACCGCTTCGGCGATCACTTCCCCGGCCGCGCCGGTTTCCGGCACCTCGACCTTGGCCTTTTTCTTCTTTTTCGCCTTCTTCTTAGGCTTTTCCGGGGTGGTTTCCGGGGCCGGTTCCGCCGCCGCATCCGGGGCCGTTTCCGCCTCGGCCGGGGCTTCTGAGTCCTTGGTCTTGGCCCGGTCCCAATCGGTCTTTTCGGCGATCCGCGCGCGCTTGCCCTTCAGCCCGCGCAGGTAATAGAGCTTGGACCGCCTGACGGCGCCGCGCCGCATCACCTCAATCCCGGAAATGGCCGGCGAATACAACTGAAACACCCGTTCCACCCCTTCGCCATAGGAAATCTTGCGCACCGTGAACGACGAATTGAGCCCGGCGTTCTTGCGCCCGATGCACACCCCTTCGAAAACCTGGATGCGCTCGCGGGTGCCTTCCACCACCTTGACGTTGACCCTGAGCGTGTCGCCCGGCCCGAAGTCGGGTACCGGCCGCTCGGCGGTGAGCTTTTCGAGCTGTTCGTTTTCGATTTCCTTGATGATATCCATGGCTTTCGTCCTTGTTGATTGCAGTTTTTAGCCCGGCCAGCCGTTGCCGCCCAGCCAAAAATCCTCGTTCGTTAACCGTCGCCGCCGGCGTAACGGGCCCACAGGTCGGGGCGCCGTTCGCGGGTGATGGCCTCTGCCTGGTGCCGCCGCCAGGCCTTGATCTTTTCGTGGTCTCCGGAGACCAGCACCTCGGGCACCGTCCGGCCCCGCCACTCCCGGGGCCGGGTGTATTGGGGATATTCCAGCAGGCCGTTCTCGAAGCTTTCGTCGATCAGCGATTCCGGCGCCCCGACGACGCCCGGCAACAGCCGGACACAGGCGTCAATGACGGCGATGGCCGCCGCTTCGCCGCCCGACAGCACGAAATCGCCGAGGCTGATTTCGGCCAGCCCGTGGGCGTCCAGGACCCGTTCGTCCAGCCCTTCGTAGCGGCCGCACAACAAGACTATGCCCGGCCCCCGGGCCAGTTCCCCGACCCGGGCCTGGGTCAGCGGGCGGCCCCGGGGGGTCAGGTAAATCAGCGCCAGCGACGGGTCCGCCCCGGCGGCGGCGTCGATGGCCTCGGACACCACGTCGGGGCGTATGACCATGCCGGGGCCGCCGCCGAAGGGCGGGTCGTCGACGGTGCGGTGCTTGTCGGCGGCGAAATCGCGGATGTCCACCGCCTCAAGGGCCCAGGACCCGGCCTCGAGGCCCTGGCCGGCCAGCGACAGCCCCAGCGGCCCCGGGAACATTTCCGGGAACAGGGTCAGCACCTTCGCCTTCCAGGGGGAATCCAGCTTGGCCACGTTAAAATCCTCTAGCTTTCGTTTTCATCGGCGGGCGCTTCCAGGACCGTCGGCGGACTGACGACGATGCGCCCGTTTTCGATGTCCACCTCGGGCACCACCTCGGCGGTAAACGGCACCATCAGTCCGTCCTTGTCCCCTGCGCCGGTAATCTCGATGACGTCGCCGGCGCCGAAATTATGCACCGCCTTGACAGTCCCCAACTTCTCTCCGGCGGCTGTTTCGACCCTAAGGCCGATCAGGTCGGCGTGGTAATAGGCGCCGTCCTCGGCTTCGGGGAGGGCGCTTTTCGGCACGTAAAGCCGTTCTCCCTTCAACGCCTCGGCGGCGTCGCGGTCGTCGATGCCGGACAGGCGGGCGATGATCTGCCCCTTGGCGCGGGCGGTGACGCGGATATCGAAGGACCGCTCGCCGCCGTCGGTGAATACTGGGCCGTAGGCGGCGACGTCGTCCGGATCGGCGGTGAAGCTCTTGATCCGCACTTCGCCCTTGAGCCCGCGCACGCCGGCAATGGCGCCGATGCAGACCCGGTCCTCGGGCGATGGTTTTTGCTGTGTTGCCGCCATGATCCTTTACGCTTTCTTCCCTTTCTTGGCTCTTGCCGGGCCCTAGCCCGGGACTAGCCGTCCTTCTTGTCCTTCTTGTCCTCTTTATCGTCGGCCTTTTCCTCGGCTTTTTCTTTAGCCTTGTCGTCGGCCTTGTCGTCAGTCTTGGCCTCGTCAGTTTTTTCCTCCGGCTTGTCATCGGCCTTGTCGTCGGCTTTAGCTTCCTTGGCCTTTTCCTCCGGCTTGTCGTCGCCCGGGGCCTCGTCTGTCTTTTCCTCCACCGGGGATTCGGCTGCCTTCTTGGCCTTCTCCTCGGCTTCCTTCTGGCGCTCCAGGGTCTTGGCCCGGGGCAGGTGCTGTTTCGTCTGCTCCGGGATTGGCGGTTTGTCGATCATCCCGAGATCGCCCAGGAAACGGGCCACCCGGTCGGACGGCCTGGCGCCGACGCCGAGCCAGTATTTGATCCGCTCGTCGTCGAGCTTCAGCCGCTCGGGGTGGTCCTTGGCAACCATCGGGTTGTAGGTGCCGACTCGTTCGATGTAGCGCCCGTCGCGGGGCTTGCGGGAATCCGCCACGACGACGCGGTAATAGGGGCGCTTTTTGGCGCCGCCGCGTGAAAGCCGAATTTTCAAAGACATATCGTTTCGTCGTCCTTTTGCCGTTGGGGTTTAGATCGGTTGGAAAAAATCCGTCAACGCATGAATGGGCCACCGGGCGGGGGCATCATGCCGGGCGGCAGGCCGCCGCCGAGCAGGCCCCTGTTGCCCATTTTGCCGGCCTTTTTCATCATCGTTGACATCTGCTTGTACTGTTTGAGGACCCGGTTGACGTCCTGCACCGAGGTGCCCGAGCCAGCGGCGATGCGCTTGCGCCGCGAGGCGTTCAAGAGCTTCGGGTTGCGCCGTTCCTTAGGGGTCATCGACAGGATCACCGCCTCCTGACGGGCGATCATCTTGTCGTCGATGTTGGCCGCCGCGATCTGGTCCTTGATCTTGGCGGCGCCTGGCAGCATGCCCAGAAGCCCCTCCATGTCGCCCATCTTGCGGAGCTGCTTGAACTGTTCGGCCATGTCCTCGAGGGTGAACTTGCCCTTCAACATCTTGGCCGCCATCTTCTCGGCGTCTTCCCGGTCGACGACCTCGGCCGCCTTTTCCACCAGGCCGACGACGTCGCCCATGCCCAGGATCGAGCCGGCGATGCGCCGGGCGTCGAAGGTTTCCAGCGCGTCCATCTTTTCGCCGGTGCCCATCAGCTTGATCGGCCGCCCGGTAACCGCGCGCATGGAAAGCGCGGCGCCGCCCCGGGCGTCGCCGTCGACGCGGGTGAGCACGATGCCGGTGACGCCGATCTTGTCGTTGAATTCACCGGCCAGGTTGACCGCGTCCTGGCCGGTCAGGGCGTCGGCGACCAAAAGCGTCTCGGTGGGGTTGGTGGCGTCCTTGACGGCGGCGACTTCGGCCATCAGTTCGTCGTCGATATGAAGCCGCCCGGCGGTGTCCAGGATCACCACGTCCATGCCTTCACGGGCCGCCGTGGTCATCGCCCGCTTGGCGATGGCGATGGGCTGTTCGCCGAGAACCGGCTCCAGGGTCCGAACGCCGGTCTGTTCGCCCAGTTGCGTGAGCTGCTGCTGCGCCGCCGGGCGCATGACGTCGAGGGACGCCATCAGGACCTTCTTGTTTTCCTTTTTCCGCAGGCGGAGGCCCAGTTTGGCCGAGGTCGTGGTCTTGCCCGAGCCCTGCAGGCCGACCATTAAAATCGCCACCGGGGGCGTGCCGGCGAAATTGAGGGCGCCGTCGTCGCTGTCGAGGATTTCGACCAAATGGTCATGGACGGCCTTGACCACCATCTGTCCGGGGGTGACGCTGCGAAGAAGTTCCTCGCCGGTCGCCCGTTGCGTGACTTCGGCGATGAAATACTTGACCACGGGGAGCGCCACGTCGGCTTCCAGCAGGGCGACGCGGATTTCGCGCATCGCTTCTTCGACGTCGGCCTCTTTCAAGGCGCCGCGCTTCGTCAGCTTGTCGAAGATGCCGCCCAGGCGGCCGGTTAGGTCGTCAAACATGCATCGTCCTTGCGTTTCCGTTTCCCATCGGAACCCAAAACAAACGCTTGCCGCGCCAGTGCGCGAAACTCGCGGATTGACGGTGCCCCTCGGGGCAGAGGTTTGCCTGAAACCCTATGGAATTGCGGCGCACTCTATGGACGGCCTTGCGCCAAGTCAAGCGCTGGCGAAGCCTCGCGCAACACCTTTTTCCGGGTCCATTAAAAGCCCCCGTATTGGCAGAATGAACGAGCCGTGATAAACCGGAGGTAGTTAATATTATTTTTAACACCTTAAAATTGAACAAACGCGCGCTCATTCCGCATACGATGACAATCAAGAAATCCCAACTTCACCCGGCAAAGGCCCTCGCCCGCCATCTCGGCGGCCGTCTGGCCCGGCGCCGCCGGGAACTGGGCATGACGGCCGCCGACCTGGGCAGGGCCATTTCGGTGCCGGCGGGCAGCGTTTCGCGGCTTGAGGCCGAGGCCAAAAGGATGGACGCGGTGCAGTTGTATACGCTCAGCCGGGCCCTGGACGTGCCGATGATGTATTTTTTTGAAAATTCACCCGTCTCGCTACCTTCCGATCTTGGCCACGCGCCGAGGCCCGAAACCGTCGAAGAGGCGGTACGGTTCATCGATGCCTATTTCAAGATCGACGACCCGAAAGTCCGGCGCGATATCCTGGGGCTGCTAAAAGCGGTGGCGGGATCGGAGGAAGAATCGAAGCCTGCCTGAAGGGGCCTTTCCTCACCGGACACGGCCTTGATCCGTCGCCCGTTCCCAAGGCGGAACCGGCAGGAAGGCATCCACCAGCATGTCGACGAAGGCCCGGACCTTGGGCGACAGATGCCGGTTATGGGGATAGACGGCGTAGATGTTGGTCTCGGGGGGGAGTTCGTGATTGGCCAGCACCGGCACCAATCCTCCCGTCCTGACATCCGCCGCGATCAAGTCGGCGCCATCGTATCCGGGAGCCTGAGGCGCGACCCCTTGGCGCTTAGCCCGGCCGGCAGCCAGTCGGCGCCCGCATTTCAGGGCGTCTCGGCACCGGTCGCCGAGAACTCGAATACCGAACCTGACAGGCGGCTGGCCGCTTGATTCGGGCGATCGGATAGGAAAACGGCGGTTCTCTCGGGGACCGCCGTTTTTTTCATCGATAACGACAACGCCGCCTCTGGCCTTGACGCCGGGCCTCCGCGGCCCCCAAGTATGGAGGATGGAGTACGGCACCATCCAAGACGCCGTCGCCGAAACCGGCCTTGTGGTCCGCGGCGGCTTTCATCCCGGCGCCGAAGACGGCGTGCCGGGCGGGGCCGAAACGGTGGTCCTTGTCGGCAACGCCGGGCCGGCAATGTGGGACGCCTTTGCCGCCGCGACGGGGCCCGGGGACAGGAAAGACGGCCCCAATCCGCTCGATGATTGGACCCGGGGCGTGCTGGCCCCGGTCGCCGGCGCCTTGGGCGCCAGGGCGCTCTATCCCTTCGAGGGGCCGCCTTATTTCCCGTTTCAACGCTGGGCGCTGAGGACCGGCGGCGTCAACGTGTCGCCCATCGGCCCCCTGATCGACCCGGAATTCGGCCTCTGGCACGCCTATCGCGGGGCCCTGGCCTTCGACCAACGCCTCGAGGTGCCGGACCCCGGCAGCCACCTCAGCCCTTGTGAGAGTTGCGCCGAAAAACCCTGTCTCGACACCTGCCCGGTCGGCGCCTTCGGCCCCCGGGAGGACCCGGAGGCCCCGGCCCCTTACGACATCCCCGCCTGTGTCGCCCATATCTCCTCGGTCGATGGCGAAGACTGCCTCGGAAGGGGCTGCCTGGCGCGCCGCTCCTGCCCCGTCGGCCGGGATTACATATACGGGGTTGATCAGGCGCACTTCCACATGCGGCGGTTCCTGAAGGCCCAGGGGGGGTAGGACCATGACCTAGGTCCGGCCCCGGCAAGGCGAAACCTGTTTACAGCCGGGCCTGGCGGACATATGACACCCCCATGAGCGAACTGCCGTTCATCAAAATGCACGGCCTGGGCAACGATTTCGTCGTCCTCGACGCCCGCCAACGGAACATCGGCCTCGGCGGTGCCCACGCGCGCGCCATCGCCGATAGGCGTTTGGGCATCGGTTGCGACCAGCTCCTGGTCATCGAGCCGCCGGAAAATGGCCAAGGGAACGGGGCCGCCGACGTGTTCATGCGCATCTTCAACGCCGACGGGGCCGAGGCCGGGGCGTGCGGCAACGGCACCCGCTGCGTCGCCCAACTGGTGATGGCCGAAAAGGAAATCGCCGAGGCCCGGATCGAGACCAAGGCCGGGGTGTTGACCGCCGTCCGCGCCGAGGACGGCGGCATCGCCGTCGACATGGGCCCGGCCGGCCTCGATTGGCGGGATATTCCGCTGGCCGAGGAACGCGACACCCTCAACCTCGGGCTCGCAGCCGGCCCGCTGAAGGACCCGGTGGCGGTCAACGTCGGCAACCCGCACGCGGTGTTCTTCGTCGATGACGCCGCCGCCGTGCCGCTGCATGACCTCGGCCCCGGGTTGGAGAACGATCCGCTGTTCCCCCAACGGGCCAATATCGGCGCCGCGCAAATCCTCGATGACGGAAACATCCGGCTGCGCGTCTGGGAACGGGGCGCCGGGCTCACCCGGGCCTGCGGAACGGGCGCCTGCGCCGCCCTGGTGGCCGCCAGCCGACGTGAACTGACGGGACGCAGCGCCACCGTCGTGCTCGACGGCGGCAGGCTATTGATTGAATGGCGGGACGACAACCACGTCATCATGACCGGCCCGGCGGCGACCAGCTTCACCGGGCTCATCGACCCGTCGCTCCTGGAGCCGGCGCGATGACCGGCCCGCGTGTCGTCACCCTGGGCTGCCGCCTCAATACGTTCGAGTCCGAAGTGATGCGTGAACTGGGCGCCGCCGCCGGCCTCGAGGATACGGTCATCGTCAACACCTGCGCCGTCACCGCCGAAGCCGAACGCCAGGCGCGCCAGACCATCCGACGCCTGCGCCGCGAAAACCCCCGGGCGCACATCGTCGTCACCGGCTGCGCCGCCCAGTTGAACCCCGAAACCTTCGCCGCCATGGACGAGGTCGACCGGGTGCTCGGCAACGAGGAAAAGCTGGACCCCGGTCTCTTGGCCGGCAAGGGGGCGGCGGTCGAGGTCGCCGACATCATGACCGTAAGGGAGACGGCGGCGCACCTGATCAGCGGCTTCGAGGGCCGCACCCGGGCCTTCGTGCAAATCCAGCAGGGCTGCGATCACCGCTGCACGTTCTGCATCATTCCCTTCGCCCGCGGCCGAAACCGTTCCATCCTACCGCAAGCCATTGCCGATCAGGTCCGCACGTTAGCCGAGGCCGGATACAAGGAAGTCGTCTTGACCGGGGTCGATATCTGCTCCTACGGTGCCGACCTGCCGGGCTCGCCCGGCCTGGCGGCGATGATCGGGCAAGTGCTGGCCCGAGTGCCGGAACTGAAACGGCTGCGTCTTTCGACCCTCGACCCGGCCGCCATCGGCGATGACTTGCTCAACCTGTTCGCCGAAGACCAACGCCTGATGCCGCACCTGCACCTCAGCCTTCAGGCCATGGACGACATGGTGCTAAAGCGGATGAAGCGCCGCCACCTTTCGGCCGACGCCTTCGACGTCGTCTGCCGCGCCCGCAAGGCCCGGCCCGACGCCGTTTTCGGCGCCGACCTGATCGCCGGTTTCCCGACCGAGACCGAGGCGATGTTCGAAAATACGCTCGCCGCCGTCGCCGATCTGGGCCTCGCGCACCTGCACGTGTTTCCCTATTCGCCGCGCCCAGGAACCCCTGCCGCCGAAATGCCGCAGGTGGCCGCGCCCGTCCGCAAGAACCGTGCCCGGCGGCTTCGCCTGGCCGGCGATGCCGGGCTCAAGCGGTTCCTGGAAAGCCGCGCCGGGACCACGGCTCAGGTCCTGGTGGAAAAGGACCGCCGCGGTTTGAGCCAGCACTATGCCAGCGTCAAGCTGGATTTCGACGCGCCGCCCGGGGCCATCGTCAAGGCCCGTGTGACCGCCGTCGGCGACGGCTACCTGGTTGGCAGCCAGGCCGCATGAGCGCCGCCGGGCAGGGGTGGCTGGACCGGCTGCGCGGCGGCCTCGGGCGATCTTCGGCCAAGCTGACGGGCGGGATCGCCGACCTTTTGACCAAGCGCAAGTTGGACCGCGCCGCCCTCGATGAGCTGGAGGAAGTGCTGATCGCCGGCGACCTGGGCGTGGCGACGGCCGGGAAACTGAAGGAATCGCTAGCCAAAAAGCGGCTCGACAAGGAAATCACCCCGCAAGAGGTCAAGACCCTGCTGGCCGACGAAATCGCCTTCATGCTCGATCCCGTGGCCCGGCCGCTGGCCATCGACT
>PTLK01000055.1 GCA_002938075.1 Alphaproteobacteria bacterium MarineAlpha3_Bin3 | reverse complement strand
TCCTTGACCGGCATCAGGGCCTGCAACTTGGCGGCCCTAGGGCTCAACACCAGCACGTCGGCCTCGGCGCCGCCGTGCAACAGCCGGTAGGCCACGCCCTGGCGCTCCACCTGGAGGCAGAAACCACGGCCGTTCAGGTTTCCCCAGAACAACGGCTGACCCAGCTTCCAGGCGGTCTCGATCGCGATATCCTCGCCCTCGAAGACAAGCTCATAGCCGCCGTCGACGGGCTTGATCCGAACCGGGACGGCGTCGCCGTGCAGGATCACCACCCAATCGTCCGACACCACCCGTTGGCGGCCGGGGATTTGGCCCGAGATCATCGAGGCGCGGGTCTGATAGGCGCGATGGATGCAACCGGCGACGGCGATCAGCAACCGCGGGTCTTCCGGGGTCAGGTCCTGGGAATGAAAGCCGTCGGGATATTCCTCGGCGATGAAATCGGTGCTTAGACGCCCTTCGGCGAAGCGCGGATGGGCTATCAACGCAGCCAGGAACCCGATGTTGTGACGGACGCCGCTGATATGGAACTGATCCAGCGCGCCAGACATGCGGACGGCGGCTTCCTCGCGGGTGGCCCCCGAGGTGATCAGCTTGGCGATCATCGGGTCGTAAAAGATGGAAATTTCCCCGCCTTCGGCAACGCCGGTATCGACGCGCACGTGATCGTCCTCGTCCGGCGGCCGGTAGCGCACCAGCCTTCCCGACGACGGCAGGAAATTGCGCAACGGGTCCTCGGCGTAAATCCGGGCCTCGATGGCGCAACCGTTCAGCGCTACGTCTTCCTGGGAAAAGGCCAGCTTTTCGCCGTCGGCGATGCGGATCATCTGCTCCACCAGGTCGAGGCCGGTGATCAATTCGGTTACCGGGTGTTCGACCTGAAGCCGGGTGTTCATTTCCAGGAAATAGAAATTTCTGTCCTGGTCGACGATGAATTCGACCGTCCCGGCGGAGCGGTAGTCTACTGCTTTTGCCAGGGCCACCGCCTGTTCGCCCATTGCGCGCCGGGTCTGTTCGTCGACCAGGGGCGAGGGCGCCTCTTCGATGACTTTCTGGTGGCGGCGTTGAATGGAGCATTCGCGTTCGCCTAGGTAAACGGTGTTGCCGAAGCCGTCGGCGAGGACCTGGATTTCGATGTGGCGCGAATTTTCGATGTATTTTTCGACGAACACCCTACCGTCGCCGAACGCAGTTTCGGCTTCGCCAGACGCGCGCTTCAATCCGTCCCGGCATTCGGCGTCGTTGCCGGCGATCCGCATGCCCTTGCCGCCTCCGCCGGCGGACGCCTTCAACATCACCGGATAGCCGATCTCGTTGGCGATCCTGACCGCTTCGGAGGCATCCTTGACCGCGCCGCCGTCGCCGGGGATGGTGTTGACGCCGGCTTTTTTCGCCAGCTTCTTGGATTCGATCTTGTCGCCCATGACCGTCATCGCCTTCGGCCCCGGCCCGATGAAGACGACGCCGGCCTCGTCCAGGGCCTTGGCAAATTCGGCGTTCTCCGACAAAAAGCCATATCCCGGGTGCACGGCTTGCGATCCGGTTTCCTTGACCGCGTCGAGGATCTTTCCTATGTCTAGGTAGCTTTCGGCCGCCGGCGGCGGGCCGATGAGGACCGCTTCGTCGGACATTTCCACGTGCAGTGCCCGGGCATCGGCCTCGGAACAGACGGCGGCGGTCTTGATGCCCAACCGCCGGGCCGTGCGGATGATCCGGTACGCGATCTCCCCCCGGTTGGCGATCAATATCTTCTTGAACATGCGTCGTCCCAATCCCTGGTTTTACCGCTGTTTTCCCAACAGCCCCCGAAACAGGCCCATGGCATAGGCCGCGTGCAACGCCAAAACCGATCCCCAACCGACCATCGGCAACAGGAACCAAGGATTTCCGGGCGACAGGGTAAAGTTTACCGGCACCAAAACCACCATGACCATGAAATAAAGGGCCAGGTGAGTACCGAACCCCTTCAACCGTCGCCGGGCTTGGCGGGCCTCATTGGCGACGCTTTCTTCAACGCCTGCGTTTTCCGGCCCGGGTTCATGGCCATACCCGGTCACGGTTATTCCCGGTTGGAAGCGTCGCCGGCGGACTCTTCGGTTTCGGTCGGGGGAATTACCGCCTTGATCTGGCCTCCCTTGTCGGAGCGCTTGAGCATCACCCTCAGGGCGTAATTGGCGTGGACCGCCAACAGCCCCACCCAGGCGGCCAGGGGAACCAGGAAAAAAGCGTCGTGGAATTCGGTATAAATCGTCAGCCGCAAGGGGATCGCCACCGTGATCCCGATCATGAAAAGGATCAAGTGATTGGCGAACCAGCGCATGCGCTTCTGCCCGGTGGTCACCTTGGTGTCGATTTCCTTTTCGAACTCCTTCACCATCTCGGGGTCGACCCGCGCCGAAGGCACGCCCGTTGGCGGCGGCCGCCTTTGCGGGCTTCCTTCAGGAGGCGCCTGCCGCTCGGCCGGGGCGATGACGTCGTCCTGGCTCAGGGGCGCGAAGCTGCGTTCCGGCGTTGCCGGGGCTTCGACGATTTCGTCCTCTGGGGCGATCGGGTTATCGTTTTCGTCTGCCATGGTTGGTTGGTATCTCGCCTTGCCGGGTTGTGCAACAGTCAATACCCTAGCGTGTTTACACTCTTTGATACCATCCCGTCAGGGGCCGGAAAAAGGTATTCATCGCATGCCCGGAATCGTCAAGGTCGGCGCCGCGCAATCGGGACCCATTCAAAAGGACGAGGGCCGCCAGGCCGTCGTCGGGCGGCTTCTGGCGCTGATGAAGGAAGCGCACGCTCGGGGCTGCGACCTGGTGGTGTTCACCGAACTGGCGCTGACGACGTTCTTTCCCCGCTACTACGCCGACGACCGGGCCGAGATGGATTCCTGGTTCGAGACCGAAATGCCGGGCGCCGCCACCCGGCCGTTGTTTGAGTTCGCGGCCGGGAACGGCATCGGTTTTTCCTTGGGATACGCCGAGTTGACCCCCGAGGGCCGCCACTTCAACACCCAAATCCTGGTCGATAAAACCGGCGCCGTCATCGGCAAGTACCGCAAGGTGCACCTGCCCGGCCATGCCGAGCATGAACCCGAACGCACCTTCCAGCACCTGGAGAAACGCTATTTCGAACCCGGTGACATCGGCTTTCCGGTGTGGCGGACCCTGGGCGGGGTTATGGGCATGTGTATCTGCAACGACCGCCGGTGGCCGGAAACGTTCCGGGTGATGGGCCTGCAGGGGGTCGAACTGATCATGCTCGGCTACAACACGCCGAGCGGCAATTCCCTCAAACCCGAAGAGTCCGCCGAGACCCGGATGCACCACAGCCGTCTGTGCATGCAGGCCGGCGCCTACCAGAACGCGACCTGGGTCGTCGGCGTGGCCAAGGCCGGGGAGGAGGACGGCCATCATCTGATCGCCGGGACCTGCATCATCGACCCGGATGGTTTTGTTGTCACCGAGGCGGAAACGGAAGACGACGAATTGGTGGTTTATGACTGCGACCTGGACGAAACCAAATTTCTCAAGGAAACAACCTTCAACTTCGAAGCCCACCGAAGGGTCGAGCATTACCGGCTGATTGCGGACCGGACCGGGGCCAAGCCACCGCCCGAGGACTAGGGAGGAAGGATGGAACCCGTCGACAGGCTCAGACGCGAGATCAAGGTTCTCGTCTTCGACCAGTATGGCACCGTGGTCGACATGCAGAAAGGATTGACGGAAGTGGTCGCCCCCTTCCTCGAGAGGAAGGGCTGGAAGGGCGATGCCCACCGCTTCGTCACCTGGTGGCGGCGGACGCATTTCGAGAATTCCATGATCGATTCACTCTGCGACCGCGGGCACACCCCCTATCGGGAAATCGGCCAACGCGCCGTCTCTCACGTCATGGACCGGGCCGGCATCGCCTATACCCGAGACGAGGTCGAATGGCTGGTGGGCCGGATTGAGGCCCTGAAGCCGTTTCCGGAGGCGGTCGTGGCGTTGCAGCATCTGCACCGCCGATACAAGCTGGCCATCCTGTCGAACGGCGATAAAGACATGCTGGCGGCGGCCAAACCGTACATCGGCTTCGCCTTCGACCAAACTATTTCGGTCGAGGAAGCGGGTTACTTCAAACCCCATTGGAAGACCTACGCCAAGGCGGAGGAAATCCTGGGTGAGAAACAGGCCGGTATTCTGTTTGTTGCAAACCACGTTTTCGACTGCGTCGGCGCCAAGTCCTATGGCTTCAACACCGTCTTCATCGACCGCCGCAAGCAGCCCTTCGGCCCCTGGCCCGAGCAGCCGGACCTGGTTGTTGCCAACCTCAAGGAACTCGCCGATGCCCTCATCTGACAACGCCGCAAACGACGCCGCGGGGCCCCTCGCCGGCATTCGCGTCCTCGACTTGACCCGTGCCCTCGCGGGACCGTTCTGCACCATGATCCTTGGCGATTTCGGCGCCGACGTGATCAAGGTCGAGCCGACGCCGGATGGCGAAATGATCCGCGCCTGGGGACCCTTCGACCGCGGCATCGGCGTCTATTATCTGAGCGTCAATCGCAACAAGCGCAGCCTCGCGCTCGACTTTCGCAATCCCGACGGTCTTCGGTTGTTGCGCCGGCTCGCGGCCCAGGTCGACGTTCTCGTCGAGAACTTCAAACCAGGGACGGTCGAGGCCATGGAGATGACTTACGACGCGCTGATGCCGGCCAACCCGCGCATGATCTATGCAAGCATCACGGGCTTCGGCCGTGACGGCCCTTACGGGACCTGGTCCGGCTTTGACCAGATCGCCCAGGGGATGTCGGGATTAATGAGCCTGACCGGTTTTACCGAGGGCGAGCCGACGCGCGTCGGAATCCCGATTTCAGACCTCCTCGCCGGTATGTGGGGGGCGCTGGGCGTTACCGCGGCGGTCGCGCAACGCCATACGACGGGAAAGGGACAACGGGTTGAAACCTCGCTTTTGGCCGCCATGGTGGGCATGCTTTGCGTCCAGGGCCAGCGTCACCTCAGCCTCGATGAGGTGCCGAACCGCATGGGCAACGACCATCCTGTGATTTACCCTTATGGCGCCTTTACCGCCAAGGACGGCCTGATCAACGTGGCGGTCGGAACCCAGGACATGTGGGCGGCACTGTGTCGTGTCCTCGATTTGGAGTCACTGAAGGATCATCCGGACTTCGCCGATAACACCGGGCGCTCTGCCCACCGGGACGCCCTCCGCGACCATCTCAACGCACGGTTAGCCACCCGCCCGGCTATGGACTGGACGCGCACGCTCGTCGCCGCCGGCATACCGGCCGGTCCAATCTACGCCATTGACCAGGTGTTCGCCGATCCGCAGGTGGTTCATTCCAAGATGGTCGAGGAGGTCGAGCACCCCGTATTGGGGGTCATCCGGCAGCTTGCCAATCCCCTTCGGATGGACGCCTTCGGGGGGCACACGGTGCGCATCCCACCGCCTCTGTTAGGCGAACACAGCGAGGAAATCCTGAGGGGATTCGGTTATCCGGATGACGAAATCGCCGCTATGATCGATTCCGGAGTCGTCGGCGTCGCGGGAGGGGAAGCAAAATGAACGGGTATAGCCTGGCCTACGTGGCGCTCGTTGTCGATAACGTAGACTCCGTGGCAACGATCTTCACCCGGGACCTAGGATTGCGGCGGGTCGATTGCTCCGTCGGCGACGATCGGCGAGTGCCCGTTTTCGGCGTCGGCGCGTCGGCGATAGCTCTTTTTGAACCCGGGGATCCGTTTCTGGGCGGCCCTGTCAAGCCGGGCGTCCATCACATCGCCCTAGCCGCCGAGGATCCGGAGGCGGCGGCGCGAAGCCACGATATCGCTGTCCTCGACGATGGCCGGCGCGAGGGGGTGGAAGGCGCCTGGCAGGTGGAACTTGATCCGGCGGGGACCTCCGGGGTGCGGACTCGGTTCTCCGAGCCGCTCTCGATCGAAACCTCCGAACCCGGGCCGGTTCAGCGGATCGACCATATCGGCATTGCCAGCGCTGACAACGACAGCGCGATCGAGACGTTTTCGCGGCAATTTGGCTGCCCGGTCGAGAGTAGGCAGACGGACTTGGAGGTGCGGACGACCATCGAAAGCTTCACCTCGGACAAATATGGCGCCGTCTATCACAACGGGCCTTCCGAGGTCGTCGGCGGGTTGCGGGTTGCCTTTGTCACCACCGGCGATTGCGACCTCGAATTCCTGCAGAATTTTGACCCTGACAACGAAGGACAGACCGGGAATGGCCGCCCCGGGAGCACCAAACAGGACCAAAGCGCCATCGCCCGGTTTATCGCCCGACGCGGCCCGGGCTTGCATCATATCGCCTTGAAGACGGCCAACATCGACGGGGCGCTCGCCTCCCTGCATGCCGCCGGCCATCGCGTAATCGACGCGGCCGGCCGGCCGGGATCGCGCCGTGCCCTCATCGGCTTTATCCACCCCAGCGCGCTTGGCGGAGTGCTCGTCCATTTTGTCCAACGTGAGGGTCCGTGACGGGACGCCCGCGACGCCCCGTCACGATGGTCGCAACTTCCGGTCTGGGCTCTAAAAGTAGGGTATGGAAACCATTGGTTCTCGGCCCACCCCCGCAGAACCGCATAGGCGAATAAATGTCCGCTCCGGGTCATGAGCGCTACTCCGTCTGCCCTCCGCCCTGCGGCCCAAAGCCTCCTGCCTTCACCGAAGCGGAGCCTCGGCTCCGCGCAGGCAGGTCGGGTGACGGGCCGTACCACTTCGGGAGGCGGGGGGCCGGGTCTCCAAAGGTCTGGTGGCCGTAAGCAGACCCTCGGTTTATGAGTACACACTCTAGGGCGGTTTACGACCAAAACGGGTCTCAAGCCTGCCCCTCATGTTGAGCTTGTCGAAACATGAGGGGCGGGCGGCCTCACCCTTCGACAGGCTCAGGATGAGGCCACTTTTGAACACTCATTCCTTTTGATCGAAAACCTCTTTAGGCGCTTTTGTTTTTAGTTCTTTGAAGGCGGAGACCTCCGCGTCAAGGAGTTCCGGCTGGAGTGATAAAAAAATTCATCTCTGGTCTTGAAATCCACATCCGGAACAACTATGTTCTATTTTTGTTCTTTTACAAGGTGAATAACGCCCTCTCGACCGTTCGGGCCCCCAACGCCGGGATGGACGGGAAACGGGCGAAGAAAACCGGGCTGGATTTCGCGCCGGCGGTGGAAATGGTGACATTTGCCACCTTATGTCCACCAATGCGTACTTTTGGATGGGGATTCGGGCTTGTTTCGTTCTGAATTAAAGCCTTAGGCTGTTTTTACCCGCCTTTTAACTGCCTCTAAACGCACTTTAACGGCCTTTTAATGCGGTTTCCGGTTGAATCGTTCGACCCTCGTGGTTCAACAGGCTCACCATGAGGGCCTCACTCTTAGCTTGTCGAAGAGCGAGGCCCGAACAAACCGGCCGGAGACGGGCTTGGCGCTGCGGTGCCGCCCCTTAAAGCGGGATGTTGGCGTGCTTCTTCCACGGGTTGTCGAGCTTCTTGGTGCGCAGCATGCGCAGGCTCTTGGCGATTTTGAGGCGCGTGTTGTGGGGCATGATGACGTCGTCGATGTAGCCCCGGTGCCCGGCGATGAACGGGTTGGCGAAACGGCGGCGGTATTCCTCCGTCCGCTCGGCGATTTTTTCCTCGTCGCCGAGGTCGCCGCGGAAGATGATCTCGACCGCCCCCTTCGGCCCCATGACCGCGATCTCGGCCGACGGCCAGGCGAAGTTGACGTCGCCGCGCAGGTGCTTCGAACTCATGACGTCGTACGCCCCGCCATAGGCCTTGCGGGTAATCACCGTCACCTTGGGCACCGTCGCCTCGGCGAAGGCGAACAGCAGCTTCGCCCCGTGTTTGATGATGCCGCCGTATTCCTGTGCCGTGCCGGGCAAAAAGCCGGGCACGTCGACGAAGGTGATGATGGGGATATTGAAGCAGTCGCAGAACCTGACGAACCGCCCGCCCTTGATCGACGACGAGATATCGAGGCAGCCGGCCAGCACCATCGGCTGATTGGCAACGATGCCGATGGTGGTGCCTTCCATGCGCCCGAAGCCGATGATGATGTTGCCAGCGTAATCGGGTTGCAGTTCGAAGAAATCGCCTTCGTCGACCACCTTTTCGATCAGCTCTTTCATGTCATAGGGCTTAGCCGGGTCGTCGGGGATCAGGGTATCCAGCGATTCCTCGACCCGGTCGCCGGGGTCCGGCGTCGGCCGCGACGGCGGGCGCTCGGTGTTGTTGGCGGGCAGGAAGTCGATGAAGCGGCGCATCGACAGCAACGCCTCGGTGTCGTTGCCAAACGCCTTGTCGGCGATTCCCGACGTCGTGGTGTGGGTGCCGGCGCCGCCCAGTTCCTCGAGCGTCACTTCCTCGTGGGTGACGGTCTTCACCACGTCGGGGCCGGTGACGAACATATAAGACGTGTCCCGGACCATAAATATGAAGTCGGTCATCGCCGGCGAATACACCGCCCCCCCGGCGCACGGTCCCATGATCAGGGAAATCTGCGGCACCACGCCAGACGCCAGAACGTTCCTCTGGAACACCTCGGCGTAGCCGCCCAGCGACGCCACCCCTTCCTGGATGCGCGCGCCGCCGGAATCGTTGATGCCGACCACCGGCGCCCCGACCTTCATCGCCTGGTCCATGATCTTGCAGATCTTCTCGGCGTGGGTTTCGGACAGGGAACCGCCGAAGACGGTAAAATCCTGGCTGAAGACGAAGATCAGCCGCCCGTTGACGGTGCCGAAGCCGGTGACGACGCCGTCGCCGGGGATGATCTTCTCGGCCATGCCGAAATCGGTCGCCCGGTGTTCGACGAACATGTCCCATTCCTCGAAGGAGTCGGGATCGAGCAGCAGCTCGAGGCGCTCCCTGGCCGTCAGCTTACCCTTGGCGTGCTGGGCGTCGATGCGCTTCTGGCCGCCGCCCTTGCGGGCGCGTTCGCGCTTTTCCTCCAACTGGCGGATGATGTCCTGCATGGCGCCCCCGGATGGTGATCGATGCCGTCGCCCTACTGTACCCAATCGGGCGACCGGGGCTAAATAAAATCGTCGGTCAATTTTATAAGCACCGCCACCGCCCTTATTTCCTTTTTCAGGGCCTCCAGGCGCTCGGTCTGTTCCGGGTCCTCGCCCCATTTTTGGTTCTGCCAGGTTTCGTCCAACTGCGAGGCGGCGGCGGCCTCCTCGGTGGTGATATGGCCGTGGACCAGGGCCAGGCTGATGATCAACGAGCCCGAGGCCTGGGTCGCCGCGGCAACGGCGGTGAGTTGAAGGTCGCCCAGGGCCTCGACGGCGCGGCGAAGCTTTTCCAGCGCTGCCCTAGGCTGGGCCTTGGGAATGATGCCCTCCGTTGCCGCCAGCCGGGCGCCGAACTTCTCCGCCGCCCAATCGAGAAGCGGCTGCCATTGGGCCTGTTGGTGTCGTTTGAGTTCTTGGGGGCCCTCGGCCCGGTAGCACAGCAAATCGGTTGCGGCGTATTTGACCGTATGGTCGATTATCGCCTGACGGCCGTTTTTGACCCGGTCGATGGCGGTGCAGGCAAGACCGGTGATCGGCATGGCCTCGGCCCGGATGTCTTCGTCCTGGTCGGCCCATTCCCGGGCCACCGCCTGGACCAGCCTTTCGCTGGCAAGGACCAGCGGGTTGCCTTCCGGGGTATGGGCGGGACGGCCGTCGAAGGTCAGCGCGAATCCGCCGCCGGCGGCTTCATAACCGACTTGCTTGTAGAAACGCTTGGTATTGGCCCAAGGCATGGAATTCCGTCCGCAGACCCGTTACTTCCCGAACAGGCCCTTCAAGGCGTCGCCGAGGCCCTTGTCGATTTCATCCAGTTTCCTATCCAGCTTGTCGATGGTCGAATCGCCGGAGGACGGTTTTCGGGGCTGCGTTGGCGGCGGCTGGGAAGTGGAAGATAAGGCCGCGGGC
>PTLK01000054.1 GCA_002938075.1 Alphaproteobacteria bacterium MarineAlpha3_Bin3 | reverse complement strand
GGCAAGATGATGCGCGAGGACATGGAGGCCATGGGCGCGGTCCGGCTCAAGGACGTCGACGAGGCCCAATCGGGCGTCGTCATTACCGCCAAGGACCTGGCCGACGCCGGCGAGATCGTCATCCCCACCGGCGAAGATAGCGAGCTCATTTATTGAGCGCCCCCTATTGAGTGCCACCTATTGAGTCCCCCTGGCCCCGGCCGGACCGCTATCCTCAGGCTTTTTGGAAATTAAGGATGGGCCCGGCCGCCGCCCCGGGGGGTGTTCCCCCGGCTATAAATATGCGGGGGGCGCCCCCGCACGCAATAGCACGCTCAACCGGCTTTTTCGATGATGTAGGTAAAGACGCCGTTCTCTTCGCTGCTGTCCACCAGTCGATCCCCCGTCGCCTGGCAAAAAGTCTCGAAATCCTTGACTGAACTGGGATCGGTGGCAAGCACGGTGATCCGCTCTCCCGCCGCCAGGTTCTTCATCGCCTTCTTGGTCTTTAGCACCGGAAGCGGGCAGTTCAATCCCTTGGTATCAAGCGTCGTCGCCATTGGCGGCCCTTCCCTGCCCTAGCGGACGATCATCACCGAATTATGGGCGTTTCCCATCACCTTGTAGGCGACGCTGCCCATGAAAAAGCGCCGCAGGCCGGTTTTTCCCGACTCGGCAACGACGATCAGGGAGTAATCGGGCCCGGCTTCGATGATTTCGTCGACCGGATTGCCGACCTTGACGATGGTTTCCTTTACCTCGATCCCCATGTCCGCGAGTACCTTTTTGGCTTTGTCCACGTTGGCCTTGGCTTCGTCCTCGGCTTCGACATCGAGGGCCACGCTTATCAGCGACACCGGGTAATCGCAGTGGCTGGCCATTTCCCCGTCCCGGCGCACCATTTCCATCGCCTTGTCGGATCCGTCGGTGCAAATCAGGTGCCCGTGTCCGACATCCAGGTCGCGGGCCACGAGGACAGAACAAGGCGCATGGATGGCAATCTTCTGGGCCACCGCCGGGTCCCAGAACGACCGCACCGGGCCCTTCCAGCGGCCCGACGTGCCGAAGAGGATCAGGTCGTAGGGCCCGAGCTCCCATTGTTCGAGGATGCCGGTGGCGATGTCGGGGGCGACCTTGAGCTTGAGGACCACCATCTTGCCCTTGGCGTTGACGTATTCGGTCTTGTTGTCGCCCAAGGGGTCGCCGTCGACATCGGTGTGAACGACGTGCTCGGACCAGTCCTCGCCGTCCATCATGCCCAGCTCCCCGAGAATGTCGAAGCCCTTCTTAAGGTATTTGATGCCGGGGAGCTCCAGCCCCCATTTCAGCATGTTTTCCCGGGCGACACGGACCTGAAGCCCGCCGGAGCGCAAGCCCTGATCAACGGGACGCACGAACAGAAGCACGATGTCCGCGTCGACGCCGCCGCCGAGCCGGGCCGCGTACTG
Organism: Alphaproteobacteria bacterium MarineAlpha3_Bin3; assembly: GCA_002938075.1. GTDB lineage: Bacteria > Pseudomonadota > Alphaproteobacteria > Rhodospirillales > Casp-alpha2 > Casp-alpha2. The sequence goes on along the minus strand of PTLK01000054.1, from coordinate 8,594 downwards.
AAGGCTTTGGTAACATTCGTCGGAGCCGTCGATGCAAACCAGGATGCGGAAATGTTCTTTCCGCGCCGTGATTTCCTCATCACTGAGCCCCGGCGCTCCCTTCCATTCGACCATGTCACACTCCCAACAGCGGCCAGTATACCTTAGCCGCCACCAACATGATAATCGTTGATGCAATGGCCATTTTCCATCCGACCTTCAGGAAATCGGTGGTTTTCAGATAGCCGGAGGCGTAGACGATGGTGCACGCAGGTGTTCCGACCACCGTAAGATACGCAAAAGAGGAAGAAATTGCCGTTATGTAACCGAGGATGATCGGGCTTTCGTTGGCGACCACGGACATTTTCAGCACGATCGGCCCCAAAACGGCGACGGCGGCGCCGTTGGACATCGTGTTGGTGACGCCCGTGGTCAGGACCGATACCGCCGCCCAAAGCCCGAAACCCTCACTGGCGCCGAAGGGCGCCAAGGTATCCAGGAAGGCCTCGGCGACCCAAAGGGCGGCGCCGGTTTCCTTCATCTGTAGCCCTAAGGATATGGCCGCCGCGTACAGCAGGATCACCCCCCAGTTGACGCCCGAATTGATGTCTTCCCAACGTACCAGACCGGCGACCAGGAACATGGCGGCGCCGGCGACAGCCACGGTGCCCATGCCGATTTCGCCGGAAATCAAAACCCAACCGAGCAGCACCAGGAAGAAAATGAGGATCGACATCCAATCGGCCGCCTTCATCGGGCCTTCTTCCTCGATCATCTTGCGCAGCTTGACCACCGCCCGGGACAAATCGCGGTATTCGGGCCGGAAGGTCCAAAACAGGATAATAGTCACAAACGGCACCTGAATCAGGAACATCGGGTAGGCGTGGATCATCCAGTCCACATAGCTGACAATAAATTTAAACGTTTCCGGGTTTGTTGGATCGAAGAAAAATTCCTTCCAGTATCCGATCATAATGGCGTTTCTGGCGCCGCCCGACGGCGTGCCGATGCCGGCCACCGAGGCACCGTAGGCAATGGAAAACAACAGTACGGCGGCCAGGTTGCGAACCTTCTTGGGGTCGTCGGAGGTCAGCGAAATCAAGGTAATGCCTACGGGGAGCATCATCGCGGCAACGGTGTGTTCACCGACGAACGACGCCAACAGGCCCGACACCACGGTAATGCCAAAACAGACCCGCCAGGTCTTGGTCCCAGTCATGCGGACGATCAGCCAGGCGATGCGCTTGTCCAGCTTCTGCTTGACCACGGCGACGGCCAGCATCAGCGAGCCGGCGATGAACAGGACCGAATCCGTGACCAGGCTTTTCGCGACCTCCGAGGAATCGTGGCCCATCAGCACCACCTGGCCGATGATGATCAACAACGCCACCGTCGGTAAGGGCACCGGCTCGGTCACAAACAGAATGACCGACACTACCGACATGGTCAGGATGATCAGGCCCTCGGGGGACAGTCCTTGTGGCAAAGGCATGTGCAGCATGAAGGCGCCGATGATCATGGCGATGAAGAACCACTTTTTCTCCCAGAAGAAATAGAGATTCAGCCATGCCCCCAGCGTCATGACCCTTTTCAGGCCGGTCATGCCGTTGACGCGAATCCGGTTTTGGAAGCTCTGTAGACGAGCTGTGCGATTAGCCATTCTGTTTTTCGATTATGGTGTCAGACTATGGCCCAAGGAACATATTCATCAAGTTGTAACCGAAATAACCCAAATTTATCAAGGGTTTTGTGTAAAAACCCAAGGGTTGGCCGGCTAGCCGGCGGCGTCGCGTAGGGCGCCGATGGCGGCGGCGTAGTCGTCGCCGCTGAAAACGGCGTTGCCGGCCACTACCACGTTGGCCCCCGCTTCGGTCACCGTTTTGACGTTATCGGCATTGATGCCGCCGTCGACCTCGATCTCGATCGAGCGGTCCCCGATCATCGCCTTGATGCGGCGGATCTTCTCGACCTGCGAGGCGATGAAGCTCTGGCCGCTGAACCCGGGGTTGACGGTCATCACCAGGATCAGGTCGACCTTGTCGATGACGTGCTCGATGGCGGTTTCCGGCGTCGACGGGTTTAGCGACACGCCCGCCTTCTTGCCCAGGCCGCGGATCATCTGCAACGAGCGATCGAGATCGGCATCGGCTTCGACGTGCACGGTGATGATGTCGGCGCCGGCCTCGGCATAGTCCGAGAGGTGGGGTTGCGCCGGATTAATCATCAAATGGACGTCGAAACCTTTTTCCGTCACCGGCCGGATATTCCTGATCACCGGCGGGCCGAAGGTCAGGTTGGGAACGAAATGGCCGTCCATGACGTCGATGTGGACGTAATCGCAACCGGCCTCGTCGATGGCCCGGACTTCGTCGCCGAGCTTGGAGAAGTCGGCCGAGAGGATGGAAGGGGAGATTTTAAGGGCGTCGGCCATGGTTCTCCTGATTTTTCTTAAATTTCCCGCTCATGCGGCCTTGGCGTAGGAACCGGCACAGGCGGCGCTGTTGGCCTGGGCGCGCTCAAGCAGGACGGCCTGCGCTGCCGAAACGTTTCTGGCGTCGCCCTGCCAGGCCTTCAGGCAACTCTGCTGCAGGGCTCGGCCGTAGGAATAGCTGAGCTTCCAGGGCGCCGGGGCGAACTTGGCGTTCATGGCGTTGAGGTGCGCCGTCGCGTCTTCCTCGCTCTGGCCGCCGGAAAGGAACATGATCCCCGGCACCGCCGCCGGCACGCAGCGCATCAGGCGCTGAACGGTGCGTTCGGCGACCTCATCGATGCCAGCCTGAGTTTTGCAGTCGGACCCGGAAATCACCATGTTGGGTTTCAGGATCATGCCCTCGAGGGCAACATCCTGGGCATAAAGCTCGTCGAAAACGGTATTGAGGGTCATCGTCGTCACCCGGTCGCAGCGCTCAAGGTCGTGATCGCCGTCCATCAGCACCTCGGGTTCGACGATCGGCACCAGGCCGTCTTCCTGGCAGATTTTGGCATAACGGGCCAAGGCGTGGGCGTTGGTGTGAATGCAATGGCGGGACGGAATGTGGTCGCCGATGGTGATCACGGCCCGCCATTTGGCGAACCGGGCGCCCAGGCCGACGTATTCCTCGACCCTGGCCGGAAGGCCGTCCAGGCCCTCGGTGATTTTCTCGCCTTGAGAACCGGGCAATTCCTTGGCGCCGGTGTCCACCTTGATGCCCGGAATGATGCCCTGCCCTTGCAGGATCGAAACCAGCGATGCGCCGTCGGCGGCGGACTGGCGCAGGGTTTCGTCGTAAAGAATGGCGCCGCTGATGCTCTTTCCTAGGCCCTCGGCGCGGAACAGAAGCTCACGGTAATCGCGACGGTTGTCCTCGGTGTTCTCGGCACCGATGGAATCCAGCCGCTTGCCGATGGTGCCGGTGCTTTCGTCGGCGGCCAACAGTCCCCTGTCGTCGGCCACCATTTCGTTTGCCGTTTTGGCCAATTGGTCCAAATTCATCTCATCCTTCTCCCCTGGCTCTCCCCTGGTCTTTTATCTCCAGGCCCGTTCAGGCCAGCCTTTTCTTTACCTCCGCCACGACCGCCTCGGCGGTAATGCCGAAATGCTTGAACAGATCGCCGGCCGGCGCCGAAGCGCCGAAGCCGGTCATGCCGACGAAACCGCCGTCAGACCGGATGTAACGGTCCCACCCCTGGCGGACGGCGGCTTCGACGGCAACCCGCGGCGTCGCCGGACCCAGCACCTTTCGCCGGTAGTCCTCGTCCTGTTTGTCAAACAGTTCCCAGCACGGCATCGACACCACCGCCGTTGGAATTCCTTCCTGGGCCAGCTTTTCGCGGGCCTCCATGGCAATCCAAACCTCCGACCCGGTGGCCAGGATGGTCGCCTGGCGCTCCGCTCCGGTGGCCTCGGCCAGGATATAGGCGCCACGCGCCGACAGGTTATCGTCGGCGTGCTCGACGCGAAGCGTCGGCACGCACTGGCGGGTCAGGGCCATGGCGGCGGGACCGTCCCGGCGTTCCAGCGCCAGGGCCCAGCATTCCGCTGTCTCGACGCCGTCGCAGGGACGGTAGACGTGGAAATTGGGAATCGCCCGCAAGGAGGCTAGGGTTTCGACGGCCTGATGGGTCGGCCCGTCCTCGCCGAGGCCAATCGAATCGTGGGTCAGCACGTAGACGACCCCTTGGTTCATCAGCGCCGAAAGCCGCATGGCGCCGCGCATGTAATCGGTGAAAATCAGGAAGGTCCCGGCATAGGGGATCAGCCCGCCGTGCAACGCCATGCCGTTCATGGCCGCGGCCATGGCGTGTTCGCGCACCCCGTAATGAATATAACGGCCCTTGAAGTTGCCGGCCGACACAGGCTCGGTATCGGGCGTCTTTGTGTTGACCGAACCGGTCAGGTCGGCGGAGCCGCCGATCATTTCCGGGATAAGACCGGTCAACACCGCCAACGCCTCGCCCGAGGCCTTGCGGGTGGCCCAGCCGGGGGCCTCGACGGAAATCGCCTTTTTGTGTTCGTTGAGGACGTCCTGCCAACCCTTGGGCAGATCGCCCTGGATCAGGCGCTTGAATTCCTTTTTCTTGCGGCTTTTTTGCAGGCGCCCTTCCCAGTCTCGGCGGACGGTGGTGCCGCGCCCGCCGACCTTGCGCCAGGCGCCGAGGACACCAGCGGGGATTTCAAACGGCGCATGCGGCCAGCCCAGGTTTTCCCGGGTGGCGGCGATTTCGTCCTCGCCCAGGGGCGCGCCGTGGGTGGCGGCGGTTCCTTCCTTGGTCGGCGCGCCGAAACCGATTTTGGTCTTGCACGCGATCAGCGACGGCTTTTTCGTCTTTCGCGCCTTTTCGATGGCCACGGCGACGGCTTCCGGGTCATGGCCGTCGACGGCCTGCACGTGCCAGGCGGAAGCCTTGAACCGGGCCCGTTGGTCGTCGTTGACGGTCATCGAGGTCGGGCCGTCGATGCAGACCTCGTTGTCGTCCCAAAGGACGATCAATTTCGAAAGCCTCAATGACCCGGCCAGGGAAATGGCTTCATGGCTGATGCCTTCCATCAGGCAGCCGTCGCCAACAATGGCATAGGTGTAATGGTCGACCAGGCGGTTGCCGAAACGGGCGTTCATCAGCCTTTCGGCCAGCGCCATGCCGACGGCGTTGGCCAGCCCCTGGCCCAGCGGCCCGGTGGTGGTTTCGATGCCGGGCGCGTGGCCGTATTCGGGATGACCGGCGGTCCGGGCACCGAGCTGGCGGAAGTTCCTGAGCTCGTCCATGGTCATGCCTTCATAGCCGGTCAGATGCAGAAGCGCGTAAAGCAGCATCGAGCCATGCCCCGCCGACAGCACGAAGCGGTCGCGGTCCGGCCAATCGGGGACGGCGGAGTCGAACTTCAGGAAACGCGAAAACAGAACCGTCGCCGCGTCGGCCATGCCCATGGGCATGCCCGGGTGCCCCGAGTTGGCCTGCTGGACGGCGTCCGCGGCCAGAAAGCGGATGGCATTGGCCATTCCGGCGTGGTCCATGGATGGCGCAGGCACGAATTCAAGGGCCGTCACGGATTGGGCAGCCGTCATGAAGTCATCTCCTGATTTTAGCGAACCGATGCCGTCATTTTATGACTGCTTGTCGCCCATGTTGAGACGAAAGTCTAGAGCCTGTTTTTGGCCTCAAAACCCCTTGCCCCTGTATACTACCACCGAGGCGCCCTCCATCCGGACAGGGATGCGATAAATGATAATTATCCTTTCCTCACTGGCGCTCTTCGTCGCCTTGACCGCCCTGTGGCTCGCCAGCGCCAGTCTCAGAAAGTTTGAAGCCGGAAATCCCGAGATCAAAAAGCTAATCAAGGCCGATATTAAAATTGTGAAAGCCGAGCTGGAGAAGAAGGTGACCGCCATCACCGGCAAGATGAAGAAATATGATGCCAGATGGGAGGCGTCCCCGAGGGTGAGTCCAATGTCGATGAAACCTCGGACTCAATGAAAAAAGAGCTGGCCGCGCTTCGCAAGGAATTGAACCACCTGCTGTTCCGCCTGCCGCCGCAATACCGGGCGGGAGAACCTTCTAAACCGGTCCGAAGGGATGTCGGCTAGGCGAAAAACGCCCTTTCTTCCGCCTCCCTAGCAAATTCCCTAGCAATTCCTGTTGCAGAAACCCTCATTTGACCCCAAATCTGTGTCATCGTATGGCCGGACAAGGAAAGACCGACATGAGCGTTCAGCAAAACATTGAACAAAAAATCCAGGCCTCGCTGGTGCCGCTTCACCTGGAAGTCGTCAACGAAAGCCATATGCACAACGTTCCGCCGGGGTCGGAATCCCATTTCAAGCTGGTGATCGTTTCGCCGGAATTCGAAGACCTGTCCTTGGTTCAGCGCCACCAGAAAGTCAACGGTATCCTGGCCCAGGAGCTCAAGGACGACATCCACGCCCTTTCCATGGAAACCCATACCGCCGAGGAGTGGAAGCGCCGCGGCGGCAAGACCATGGACTCCCCCCTCTGCCACGGCGGCGGCAAGGCGGACAGTGAATAAATACGGGCAATAAATACGGAATCGAGCCTAAAAGGGGCCTAATGGATTGAATCCACTGGCGGCAGGATTTCTATTTTTTGCCGGAAGCGCGTTTTTTCCTGAAGAATTTTGGATCACGCTGCTGTTCCAGGACGTGCAGCTTGGCCAGTTCGAAGGATAGCAGCCCGTCAAGATCGACCTTCGCATCCGGCTTGATGCGTACGATGTCTTCGACGAGCTGCACCTCGGCCAGAAATTTCTGGCGGCGGTTCAGGCGGGTGAAGATTTTGGCGCTGGACCCCCGCAGGTTCACTTTATCCCTTCAGCTTGGCGCGTTCGTACCAAATGAAGGCCTTCTTGTAATCGCGCTCCAGCCCTTGGCCTCCTTCGTACATCCAGGCCAGGAAATCCATGGTCGAGGGGTATTCCTCCACTTCGGCGCGCTGGCGCACGACCTAGAAATCGTACCATTTCGATTTCCCGACCACGACGGCGTTGGTTGATTTCCGACACAGGTTCTCGGTCATCACCAGTTTTTTGTCGGGATAGGGATATTTAACAGCGATGCCGTCAGGTGCTGTAAGCCTCCGGGTCCTGCGGATGTCGATATCGGATTTGATTTCCCTGAACCACGGGGTTTCCTTGAACCAGTCGCGGTATTTGTTAGACGGGCTGAAAAAAACTGTGGGCCTGGAAATAACCCTGTACCGGCCAGGAAACCCCAGCCAGGAAAACAGCCAACAGGGAAACGCCTAAGGTTTTATTGCCAACCATGACGGCCTTTCGATGCCAATTTCCTCTGACGCTCCCCCCCGCGGAACCCCAGGCAAGAATTTACGAGATTTAAATTCGCCCGGGTTTATACCCCAGATACCTTAAGTCAAACTTACAAACGGCAAATCGAATTGAATACCTGTCTTTTCGGCCATCGGTTCCGGTTGCCAGCTTGGCGCAAAAATTCCTTGGATTTCTACTAAGTTAGTCTTATGGCGGCGGACCGCCGGAAAGAGGGCCAGCACCCAGGGACACCGGGGGGACGCTGGGGGACTACCGGGCCCACGCCGGTTTCACCGGCACCGCCCGCAACGGTTTATCGGAATGGCCGGAAACCCGGGGGTTCCGCCCTAGCCGATGGCATTCATGCCTTAATCAGCCGCACCGGATGGTGGCGTCGTAAACGAAAGGCCGCTTGTACCAACCCGGCTTGACCCACAAACCCACACGCCCGGTGGGCAGCTTCGCGGTCTTGATCCTGAACGAAGCCCGTTGGCCGTCCTTCAGGCGCATACGGCGTTTGGAGATCAGCTTTCGGCTCTTTTTACGCATGTTGTAGATGGCGAAGGTGCTTGTCTTCGGCCAGTCTTCGCCGACGGTCTTGATCCGGAAAAAGGCATTGCCGTCCTCGCAATTGGCCGAAATGTTCATTTTCAGGATTCCGCCCGGCGCCTGCGCCGATTCCGCCGACAAGGCAGCGGTGGCAATTCCGGTAATGGCGATGACTGAGAACGCACCAAGAGCAAATATTGGTGATCGTTTCATTTTATTTCTCCTTTTTTTTCAACGCCTCGGCCGGGGGGGATAGGATGACGGGATTTATAGGGGGCTGCCTTGAAAGACGGCAACACGGAGGTGACGGGTCACTCGGGATCGGAGGCGGGATCGGAGAAAATGGGGTGGCTGAGGGGATTTGAACCCCCGGCCTCCTGGACCACAACCAGGCGCTCTAACCAACTGAGCTACAACCACCATATGAGGGCCGGCGCATGAACTTGTACTATGCGGCGGCGCACCTGTGTAGACATATGAACCTGGAGCGTCAAGCGCCACCCGGGCCACCCCCGGGACCCCCGGGGAGTTCCGGGGGACTCAACGGCCTGTTCTTCATACCCCCGCCGTGAAGCCGCGTTCCGGCGTTGCGTTGGAGGCGTTCCGTGGCCTAGAGTCACAAGACGATAGGTCAAAGGGAGGGTGGATCATGGAAAGGCTTGCAAAATTTTGCCAGCAGATTTGGCGGCGGGGAATCAGCGCAATCACACTGGCGGCGGTTGTCGCGCTTTCCCTCCCTGCCCATGAGACCCTGGCCGCCCAGCCGACCTTCAGCCAAAATGAAATCCTGCAAGCGGCGGAAAATTTC
>PTLK01000053.1 GCA_002938075.1 Alphaproteobacteria bacterium MarineAlpha3_Bin3 | reverse complement strand
CTCCTTTTTTAAGTCCACGTCAAATCCACGGGCGCCAAATAAATGTTTAAAGGCGCTCTAATCAGGTTGAATTGGATATATACGAATAATGGGCGTGGCTTCAATGTTAATCATGGGAGGCACAGCAATAGTGATTGGCGTCGCGTTCGGCAACATCGAAAATCGCTAAAGGGGTTAACAATTGAGCGAATTCCTGCGTTATGATCGTGGCCCCGGAACACGGCCGCTCATTCCCCCAGGGGAAATCAAGGGATATCATGACCCTACAGGACGAACTCGACCATAAGGACCAATGGAAAAAGCTCTCGCAGCAGGAGTTCGACGAGGTCCTCGACAAGCACGAAAAATTCGTCAACAATCAGCGTGATGGCGAACGGGCGCAGTTGGGCATGCATGACCTGTCGTACCTGGACATGGCCGGCAGGAACCTGTCCCGGGCCGAGTTGACGGGCGCCATCCTCAACCATTGCAACCTCGAAGGCGCGAAGATGGACGACGTCATTCTGTTCGCCGCCGATCTCCGGTTCACCAACATGGTCGACGCGCAACTCAACCATGCCGACCTTCGCGGCACCTGCCTGGCCGGGGCAACCTGTCAGGCGCGATGATGAACGACGTCGACATGCGCGACGGGGTGTTGTTGAAGTCGGCGGCCGAAGGCGGCGACCTGACGCCCATCGTCCACGACGAGGCCTCGGCGGGGATGGAAAAAACGACCCTCAAGGGCGCCGACATGACGCGGGCCAAGTTGACCAGGGCCAACCTGACCAAGGCCAACCTGGTCGGCGTGGTGTTGAGCGGGGTCACTATCTCGTTCCGCTCCGGCGGCGGCGAATGGCGGGCCAGCCTGAAGAACGCCAAGCTCCGCGGCGCGTTGATGAATGGCGCGGTGATGAAGAACATGGACATGGAAGGCACTGATTTCCGGGAGACCGACCTCCGCGACGCCGACCTATCGGGGTCATTGTTGATCGACGCCGACTTCACCGATGCCGACTTGCGCGGTACCAACCTGAACGATACCGATATCCGGGGCACCAAGGGGTTGCCCAAGAAATTCGAAGAGGATGAAGCGGACTAGGCGCCGCCCGGTCCCTTCCATCACCCGCCGATGACGTCCATGGAAGACCTTGAAAGCCTGGCCGCCCGGGTGCCCGACGGGGCGCTTCTGGCGCTGGCGCCCGAATATAGCTGGGTGCCCATGGCCTTGATCCGGGCCCTGATCCGCCGTCGGGTCAAGGACCTGCACCTGTTGACGGTGCCCATCGGCGGCCTGGCCGCCGACCTGCTGATCGGGGCCGGGGCGGTGAAGACCCTGGAGTCGGCCGCCGTCAGCCTCGGCGAAGCGGGTCCGGCGCCGCGGTTTTCCGAGGCCGTCGAAGGCGGCGCCCTCGACATGCGCGATTCCACCTGTCCGGCCATCCACACCGCGTTGCAGGCGTCCGAGAAGGGGGTCGACTTCATGCCCCTGGGCGGGCTCGTCGGTTCGGACCTGGTCGACAACCGGGACGATTGGAAGGTCGTCGACGACCCCCTGGGCCAGGGCGGCGGGCCGGTGGTGCTGTTGCCGGCGATCAAGCCCGACGTCACCGTTTTTCACAGCCCCCGGGCCGACACCGAGGGCAACGTCTGGATCGGACGCCGCCGCGAACTGGTGACCATGGCCCACGCTGCCGCCGCCACCCTGGTCACCGTCGAGGCGGTCGAGGACAGGGATTTCCTCGACGACGAGGCGACGGCGGCGGGGACGCTGTCGGGGTTGTACGTCACTGCCATCGCGGTTGCCGAAGGCGGGGCCCGGCCCCTGGGGCTGACCGGCCATTATGAGCGTGACACGGACTATATCCGCGCCTATGCCGAGGAAGCTAAAACCGGGGACGGCTTCAAGCGTTACCTGGACCGGGAAGTCTTCGCCGAGACGGGGGACGAGACCGAAACCGAGACGGGGGCCGAGACCGGGACCGAGACGGGGGCCGGATCATGAGCAAGGCCGAAACAGCGTCCTCAAAAATATCCCCCAAAACGTCCCCGGGCGAACCCGCCACCACGCCCGAGGAATTCATCATCTGCGTCATGGCGCGGCTGCTTGAGGGCCTGGGCCATGTCTCCGTCGGCGCCCTGTCGCCGATCCCCGGATGCGCGGCGCTGCTCGCTCGGGAAGTTTCAGGTGCTGGCGGCCGGGTGTCGATCATCCACGGCGACGCCAACAATCCCTACACCGATGGCGGACGGGAGATCTTCGACTGCGCCGGCCAGGGCCGTATCGACGCCTTTTTCCTCGGCGGCGCCCAGATCGACGGCGAGGCCAACATCAACCTCTTAGGGCTCGGCTCGTACCCGAAGATTGACAAGCGGTTTCCGGGCTCGTTCGGCTCGGCGTTCATGTATTTCACCGTGCCGAAGGTGATCCTGTTCGCGCCCGAGCATTCCCGCCGGGTGCTGGTCGAGCGCGTCGACTTCATCAGCGCCCCGGGCACCAGCCCGCCCGGGGTGCGCCGCCCCGGCGGCCCGAAGGCGCTGGTCACCGGGCTGTGCCTGATGTCGTTCGAGGCCGGGAAGAAGCGGTTCCGGCTGCAGTCCGTCCACCCCGGCCATACGCTCGAGGAAATCCGGGACAACACCGGTTTCGATTTCGACCTGCCACGAGGTGAGGGCGGCGGCGAGGGTGGGGCGGTCCCCGTAACCCCGGAACCGGAGGCCGAGAAGCTTCAAATGCTGCGCTCGACCATCGCCGCCGAAATCGCCAAGACCTATCCCGACTTCGCCGCCCGGGTATTCCAGCCCCGCGCCTAACGGATAATGCATTTCGATTCCCGATTGATCACCGGTGCCGCCCTGGCTATCATCCGCGCCCCCGACACTCATTGGCGCCCCACGACCGTTGGAGATCACGAGATGAAGGTTTTCGTTCGTCTTATAACATTTTTGTCCCTGCCGGGGCTGCGCCTGCCGAAGCAGGCTTCGCGAAGGCAGGTCCTCGCCTGTTGTTTACGTCCCCGTCCGGATTTCATCCGTCCTCGCCTCTTGGCGGGTTTACGCCGTCGCCCGCTTGGGCGCGCGGGGCTTCGTGGCCTTGGCCTTTTTTTTGACCAGCTTTCTGGCGGCCAATTTCGCCTTTTCCCTAAGATAAGGCTTCAAATACTGCCCGGTGAAGCTTGATTTGACCGCCGCCACGTCCTCGGGCGTCCCTGTGGCGACCACGCGCCCGCCCTTGTCGCCGCCCTCGGGGCCGAGGTCGATGATCCAGTCGGCGGTCTTGATGACTTCCAGGTTGTGCTCGATGACAATCACCGTGTTGCCCGTCTCGACCAGGGCGTGCAGGACCTCCAAGAGCCTCCTCACGTCCTCGAAGTGCAGTCCCGTCGTCGGCTCGTCGAGGATATAGAGCGTCTTGCCGGTGGCCCGGCGGCTGAGCTCCTTGGCTAGCTTGACCCGCTGCGCCTCGCCGCCCGACAGCGTCGTCGCCTGCTGGCCGAGGTGGATGTAGCCGAGGCCGACGCGAATCAGGGCCGTCATTTTGTCGCGGATCGACGGCACTGCCTTGAAGAACTCGGCCGCTTCCACGACCGTCATGTCGAGGACGTCGGCGATCGACTTGCCGCGGAAGTGGATTTCCAGCGTCTCGCGGTTGTAGCGCTGGCCCTTGCAGGTGTCGCAGGTGACGTAGACGTCGGGCAGGAAATGCATCTCGATCTTGATCAGCCCGTCGCCCTGGCACGCCTCACAGCGCCCGCCCTTGACGTTGAACGAGAACCGCCCCGGCTTGTAGCCCCGGGTCTTGGCTTCGGGCAGGCCGGTGAACCAGTCGCGGATCGGCGTGAAGGCGCCGGTATAGGTCGCCGGGTTGGAGCGCGGCGTGCGGCCGATGGGGGACTGGTCGATGTCGACCACCTTGTCGATCCGCTCCAGCCCGTCGATGGTGTCATGGGCGCCTGGGTGTAGCCGCGCCCCGTGCAGGCGGCGGGCCAACGCCTTGTAGAGGGTTTCCACCACCAAGGTCGATTTACCGCCGCCGGAAACGCCGGTGATGCAGATAAAGGTGGACAGCGGGAAATCGACGTCCAATCCGTCCAGATTGTTGGCCTTGGCGCCTTTCACCGTCAGCATGTGGCCGGGCCTCGGCTGCCGGCGCAGCATCGGCATCGGCACCTGCTGTTCGCCGGTCAGATACTTGCCCGTAAGGCTTTCGGGTGCCGCCTTGATGTCCTTGACCGACCCGCAGGCGACGACGGCGCCGCCGTGAATGCCGGCGCCGGGGCCCATGTCGACCAGGTAGTCGGCGGAAGTGATGGCTTCTTCGTCGTGTTCGACGATGATCACCGTGTTGCCCAGGTCGCGCAGCCGCATCAGGGTTTTCAATAATCTGGCGTTGTCGCGCTGATGCAGGCCGATGGAGGGCTCGTCGAGAACGTAAAGCACCCCGGTCAGGCCCGAGCCGATCTGCGACGCCAGGCGGATGCGCTGGCTTTCACCGCCCGACAGCGTACCCGAAGACCTGGAAAGGGTCAGGTATTCGAGCCCGACGTTCTTCAGGAACCCCAATCGTTCGTTGACCTCGCGCAGGATGCGCCGGGCGATCTGGCGCTGTTGGGGACTTAAGTGTTTTTCGAGCCCCGAGAACCATTCATGGGCGTGGTCGATGGACATTTCGGCGACTTCCGACACGTGCAGCCCGGCGATCTTCACCGCCAGGGCCTGCGGCTTCAAACGATATCCACGGCAGGTGTCGCAGGTGGTGATGGTCTGGTAGCGGCTGAGCTCGTCGCGGACCCAGCTTGAATCGGTCTCGCGCCAGCGCCGTTCCATGTTCGGGATCACGCCTTCGAAGGGCTTGGTGATGTCATAGGCCTTATGGCCGTCGTGATAGCGCATGGTCACCGCTTCCGAGCCCGACCCAAACAGGATCATCTCGCGGGTTTCCTTGGCCAGCGTCGCGAACGCCACGTCCAGGCGGAAGCCGAAATGCTCGGCGAGGCTGCTCAGCGTCTGGGCGTAATAGCGCGACGTCGAGCCGGCCCACGCGGTGATCGCGCCGTCGTTCAGCGACAGGCTTTCGTCGGCGGCCACCAGCTCGGAATCGAAGTACATCTGCGTCCCCAGCCCGTCGCAGGCGGGGCATGCCCCGAACGGGTTGTTGAACGAAAACAGCCGCGGTTCGATCTCGTCGATGGTGAAGCCGGAAACCGGGCATGCGAACTTGGCCGAAAACACCGTGCGGCCCTCGGGCACGTGGTCCTGGATGCCGGTCTTTTTTTTGTCCCTGTCAGGGCTGACGCCGCCTGTTTTGTTTCCGGGGGACACCCCCGGCCTCGCGGCCTCCCCCGGGGCCTCTTGGACCTCGTCGACGAAGGCGAGGCCGTCGGCGAGGTTGAGCGCGGTCTCGAAACTGTCGGCGAGCCGCGTTTCTAGGCCTTCGCGCATCACCAACCGGTCGACCACGACTTCGATGTCATGCTTGTATTTCTTGTCCAGCGTCGGCGCTTCCTCGATGTCGTACAGGGCGCCGTCGATGCGCACGCGCTGGAACCCGCGCTTGGCCAACGCGAGCAGTTCCTTTTTGTATTCGCCCTTGCGGCCGCGGACGATGGGCGCCAGCAGGTAGAGCCGCGTGCCCTCGTCCATCGCCATCACCCGGTCGACCATTTCGCTGACCGACTGGCTTTCGATCGGCAGGCCGGTGGCCGGCGAATGGGGGACGCCGACGCGGGCAAACATAAGCCGCATGTAGTCGTAGATCTCGGTCACCGTGCCGACGGTGGAGCGCGGGTTGCGCGACGTGGTCTTCTGCTCGATGGAGATCGCCGGGCTTAAGCCCTCGATAGTGTCGACGTCGGGTTTTTGCATCAATTCCAGGAACTGCCGCGCATAGGCCGACAGGCTTTCAACGTAGCGCCGCTGCCCCTCGGCATAGATGGTGTCGAAGGCGAGCGACGACTTGCCGGACCCCGACAGCCCGGTAATCACGGTCAGCTTATCGCGGGGGATATCGACGTCGATGTTGCGCAGGTTGTGCTCCCGCGCACCGCGGACCTGGATTTTCTGCTGCATCGGTTATTTCTCGCTTTTCGGGGTACCGCCCAAACGACCAAAAATATAGGGGTTCCACGGCCCCGTAAAGGAATCAAAGGAGGATAACCCACCCCAGGAAAAGGCCGGGACCTGAAGGAGGGCCCGGCCGGTAGGGTCGCGCAAGGAAGAGTTTTTTCTGGGGGGTAGGCGTCCCGCTTCAGGTCGCGGCGGCCGGAACAACAGCGCCGGCGACGAGCCGGGTCCAGCGGTTTTCCTCGGACCTGGCGGCCTTTTCGGCGTCTTGTTCGCTGTCGTAGAACGCCGGCACGAAATCGTCGGAAAGCGTGTCGACGACTGCCCATTTGTCGACCGAATCAACAAAAATCGCCGAATATCTCATATTTTTCGGCCCCTGTTAGCGAGTGAAGGTCAACGATAGCGGCCTATGGTCAACAAACCGTAAACGCCGCACTTGATTATTTTGTTCGTTATTTGTTCTTGACAAAAGGGGCGAAAACAGGAATCCTTGTTTTCCATCCTCCGCCGGGCGCCGGGTTATCCCCGGTTTCCACCGTTCGGGCCCCTGGCGGCGAGGCCCCGGCCCGTTTATTGTGCCGGTTATCAGCATACAAAGAGGGGTTCCAATGGCAGGGTCAATCAACAAAGTCATTCTCATCGGCAATCTGGGGCGCGACCCCGAGGTCCGCTTCTCCCAGGACGGCACCAAGATCGTCAACTTCTCGGTCGCCACGTCGGAGCGCTGGAAAGACAAGCAGACCGGCGAGCCGAGGGAAAAAACCGAATGGCACCGGGTCGTCCTGTTCAACGAACGGCTCGCCGACGTCGCCGAAAAATACCTCAAGAAAGGCTCCAAGGTTTACATCGAGGGTGCGTTGCAGACCCGTAAGTGGACCGGCAACGATGGCCACGAACGCTACAGCACCGAAGTAGTGCTGCAACGCTACCGCGGCGAGCTGACGATGCTGGATTCCCGCGGCTCCGCCGGGGCCGGCGACAACGCCGCCACGGGTGAGCCGCCCGAATGGGACAACGCCGACGCCAGCGGCCCTAGCGGCAACAACGGCGGCGGCAACGGCGGCAAAGCCCCGGGCACCGAGCTCGACGACGAAATTCCGTTTTAGGAGTTTTTCAAGCGATATTTGACACCTTTCCGGACCCCGAAACGGGTTCGGAAAAGGGCCGATTCCGGCCTGTCATTTTGTTGTTTGCGAGTGCCAAAAATGCTAGTTTTGACCGTCCCGGCGGTGGCCCGGGGCCGGCCCTGGCGCGGGTCCTCTAAGCGCCTGAAAAAACAGGAAAAATCCTTTGACGACACCCCCTGATTCCGCCCCGCCCGCGGCCCCCGATGGCTATATAACGCCGGTCTCCATCGAAGACGAAATGAAGTCATCTTATCTCGATTACGCGATGAGCGTGATCGTGTCGCGCGCGCTGCCCGATGTCCGCGACGGATTGAAGCCGGTGCACCGCCGGATTCTCTTTTCGATGAAGGAAAGCGGCTACGAATACAACAAGCCGTTCCGCAAATCGGCGCGCATCGTCGGCGACGTCATGGGTAAGTACCATCCCCACGGCGACCAGGCCATCTACGACGCCATGGTACGGATGGCGCAGAACTTCTCGCTCCGCCTGATGCTGATCGACGCCCAGGGCAACTTCGGCTCCATGGACGGCGACCGGGCGGCGGCCATGCGCTACACCGAGGCCCGCCTGACCCGCGCCGCCCACGCGCTGCTCGAGGACATCGACAAGGATACCGTCGATTTCAAGCCCAACTACGACGAAACGGTGAACGAACCGTCGGTCCTGCCGGCCGGGTTCCCCACCCTTTTGGTCAACGGCGCCGGCGGCATCGCCGTCGGCATGGCCACCAACATCCCGCCCCATAACCTAGGCGAGGTCATCGACGCCTGCTGCGCCTATGTCGACAACCCCGACATTGCCATCGAACAATTGATCGAAAACCACGTCCAGGGCCCCGATTTCCCGACCGGCGGGCTGATCATGGGCAGGTCCGGCATCCTGCAGGCCTATCACACCGGCCGCGGCTCGGTGGTCATGCGCGGTAAGACCTCGTTCGAGGAGGTGCGCAAGGACCGCCAGGCGATCATCATCCACGAGGTTCCCTATCAGGTGAACAAGGCGCGGATGGTCGAGATCATCGCCGAGGTCGTGCGCGACAAGCGGATCGAAGGAATCTCGGACCTGCGCGACGAATCCGACCGCAAGGGCGTGCGCGTGGTCGTCGAATTGAAGCGCAGCGCCGAACCCGAAGTGGTGCTGGCGCAGTTGTTCCGGTTCACGCCGCTGCAGAGCAGCTTCGGCGTCAACATGCTGGCCCTGCACCGCGGCCAGCCGCAGTTGATGAACCTAAAGCAGATCATTACCGCCTTCGTCGAGTTCCGCGAGGAGGTCATCCGCCGGCGCACCATTCATGAGCTCGGCAGGGCGCGGGAAAAGGCCCACATGCTGGCCGGCCTCGCCGTCGCCGTGATCAACATCGACGAGGTGATCAAACTAATCCGCGCCGCCAAGGATCCGGCCCAGGCGCGCCGGCACCTGATGAAGAAAGCGTGGCCGGCGAAGGGCGTCGAGGACATGATCAAGCTTCTCGACGAACCGGGCCGCGCCGTCGTCAAGGGCGTCTACAAGTTTTCCGAAACCCAGGCCAAGGCGATCCTGGAACTGCGCCTGCACCGGCTGACCGGGCTGGAGAGGGGCAAGATCGGCGACGAACTCAAGGAGTTGGGCGACCGGATCGGCAAATACCTCGTCCTCCTGGGGTCCCGGGACAAGCTCTATGCGCTGCTACGCCGAGAGCTTCTGGAGATGAAGGAACAGTTCGCCGACGCTAGACGCACGGTCATCGTCGAGGGCGAGTTCGAGCACGACATCGAAGACCTGATCCAGCGCGAGGACATGGTGGTCACGGTCACCAACACCGGATACGTCAAAAGGGTGCCGCTTTCGACCTACCGCGCCCAGCGCCGCGGCGGCAAGGGCCGGGCCGGCATGAGCACCCACGAGGAAGACTTCGTCAACCAGGTGTTCGTCGTCAACACCCACACGCCGGTGCTGTTCTTCTCTTCCACCGGTATCGTTTACAAGCTCAAGGTCTACAAGCTGCCTCTCGGCACCCCGCAGGCCCGAGGCCGGGCGCTGATCAACCTTTTGCCGCTCGACGAGGGAGAGACCATCACGACGATGATGCCGCTGCCCGAGGACGAGGACGCCTGGGGCGAACTTTTCGTCATGTTCGCCACCGAGTCGGGCGGGGTCCGGCGCAATTCGCTGAAGGATTTCGTCAACGTCAAGGCCAACGGCAAGATCGCCATGAAGCTGGCTGACGGCGACAAGCTGGTCCGGGTGCGCACCTGCACCGAGGACGACGACATCCTGCTCAGCGCGCATGGCGGCAAATGCATCCGCTTCCCGGTTACCGGCGTGCGCGTGTTCGTCGGCCGCGACTCGAAGGGCGTGCGCGGAATAAAACTGGCCAAGGGCGACGAGGTGATCGCCATGTCGGTGCTCCGCCACGTCAAGGTCGGGGTCGAGGAGCGCGACGAATACCTGGCCGCGGTCAACGCCGCCCGGCGCCTGAAGGGCGGCGATTACACCAAGCGCGCTGAGGATAAGGCCCGGGACGAGGAGTTGGTGATGAAGCTGAACGAGGAAAAATTCGTGCGCATGGCCGAGGAAGAGGAATACTTGCTGACCATCGCCGCCGATGGCCTGGGCAAGCGGTCGTCGGCCTATGAATACCGGATCGCCGAGCGTGGCGGCCAGGGTATCGCCAACATCGACCTCGCCCGGGGCAAGAAGAAAACCCATGTCGCGGCGGCATTTACGGTGCTCGACAGCGATCAGATCGTCATGGTGTCGGACAGCGGGCAGATCATCCGCTGCTCCATCGACAAGATCAGCATCGTCGGCCGTTCCAGCCGCGGGGTGAGCATCTTCAACACCGCCGATGGCGAACAGGTGGTGTCGGTGTCACGCCTCCGCGACGTCAACGGCGACGACGAAGAGGGGGACGAGGCCGAAGAGGGAGAGAACGGGGGTCCGGAAGCCGAGGCCGCGCCCCAGGGTAATGAAGAGGGCGAAGAAGAGCCCCCGGAGGTTGACGGGGCCGGGGAGGCCGAAGGGGACAAAG
>PTLK01000052.1 GCA_002938075.1 Alphaproteobacteria bacterium MarineAlpha3_Bin3 | reverse complement strand
AGCCTTAAGAGCTGAATCTTAGTCTCGATCTCCTGGCCGCCGGAATAGCCGGTCATGCGGCCGCCGGCGCCGACGACCCGGTGGCAAGGAACGATGATGGGGATGGGGTTCGCGGCGCAGGCGCTGCCGACGGCCCTGGGTGCGCTCATGAGCGCGTCGGCGATGTCGCCATAGGTTCGAGTACGGCCATAGGGGATGCGGAGCATCTGACCCCAAACGGCGCGCTGAAAAGCGGACCCCGCCGGGTGCAGGGACAGGTTGAACACCTTCAGCCGGCCATCGAAGTAAGTATCGAGCTGCCGGTGCGCCTCTTCCAGGAGCGGCGACGACGGATCGGACCTGCCGGCGCGGCCCCATTCGACGGCGACGACGGCGTCCTGGTCCTCGAAAACCGTCAGGGGACCGAGCGGGCTGTTGAACGAAAGATGGGGCATGGCGGGAAACTATAGCCGCGCCAGGTCCTCCCGCAAAAGCTCGGCGTCGATGATTGGAAGGCCGCAAGTCTCCCCGACGCACACATAGACCGCCGGCTTGCCGTCGACCGGACCCTTGCCCTGGGCCGGATGGCCGCTGGGCAGGACGGCGTCCGGCGCCAGATGGGTGACGACCCGGTTGACCAGGCCGGCGTCGAAGACAGCGCGGCGAAGGTCTTCGGCATCAGCGCCCGCCGCGGTGCCTGACTCGGTTCCGGCGATGACGACCTGAACGCCGGTCTGCAACAGCTCGAACGCGATCATCAACGCCGGTTGGTGGCTAATATTCTCGGCTTCCTTCCCGGCAATGGCCTTGAAAAGCTGCTCCGCCCGCTGCTGGTGTTCGGCCTCCCCGGTGATATGGAACAACCGCGCCAGCACCTCGGCCATGACGCCGTTACCCGACGGCACCGCGTTGTCATGGACGGCCTTGGTCCGGGCGATGACGTCTTCGGTGTCGTCGGCGCCGAGGAAATATCCCTTGGCCGCGTCGTCCCAGTAGTGCGCGTTGGCGGTCCCGACCCAGCCTTGCGCGCGGGCCAGGTATTCATCCTTTCCGGTGACGCCCAGCAGGACCAGCGCCGCCCGGGCCATGGCGGCGTAATCGTCAACGGTCGCCGGATGGCGCAGGCGGCCGGCGCACCAGGAATGCTTCAGCCGGCCGTTTTCGGTCATCGTGTCGGCGATGAACCGGAACACGTCGGCGGCGGTTTCGATCCACGCCGGCTGGCCGAAAACGGCGCCGGCCTTGGCTAGGGCGGCGATCATCAGGCCGTTCCAGTCGGCCAATACCTTGTCGTCCCGCTGCGGGCGAATACGTCCGGCGCGGACCGCCAACAGCTTTTCCCGGGCCTCGAGAAGGCGGCGTTCTTGGTCGTCGTTGCCGAGCTTTAGGTCCTTCGACCTGTTGAGGATGGTATGGCCTTCCCAGTTGCCGCCGGGGGTGACGTCGTAGATTTCCTTGAAGGCGCCGGCGTCCGGCCCGAGAACGCCGTCGATCTGTTCTTCGGTCCAGATATAGAACTTGCCTTCCCGGCCCTCGCTGTCGGCATCCAATGCGCTGGTGAAGCCGAAGGAGCCGGTGTCCGTAGAGCGCATTTCCCGGAGTGCCCAATCGATGGTCTCGCGGACGCGGACGGCGTAAAGAGGGTTTTTGGTTTGCTGCCAGACGTCGCTAAGGAGTTCGACCAATAGCGCGTTGTCGTAGAGCATCTTCTCGAAATGCGGCGCCAGCCACACCTCGTCGGTGGAATAGCGCGCGAAGCCGCCACCCAGATGATCGTAGATTCCACCCTGGCAAAGATGATCCAGGGTCATGGTCACCGCCTCGCGGAAAGGGCCGGCGCCGGTGCGCCGGTGGGCGTGCCACAGGAACTGGAACAACGACGGCTGGGGGAACTTCGGCGCCCCCTGGGTGCCGCCCCGGTAAGGGTCGACGGCCCTGAGGATCATCGCCGCCGCCTGGTCCAGCTTTTCCATGGTCGGCGCATCGGTTCCCTCGGGCTTCGAAAGCCTGGACAGGCCGTCCTTCAGCGCCTTGGCGTTTTCAAGCACCTTGCCGTTCTGGGTGCGGAAAGTATCGGCGATACCCTTCAACAAGTCGGGAAAGGCCGGGCGGCCGTAGAGCGCCGTGGCCGGAAAATACGTGCCGCCCCAAAAGGGCTCCCCGTCCGGGGTTAGGAACATGGTCAACGGCCAGCCACCGTGACTGCCCATCATCTGCAGCGCCGACTGATAGATGGCGTCGATGTCGGGGCGTTCCTCCCGGTCGACCTTGATGCTGACAAACAATTCGTTCATCAGCCCAGCGATGGCGTCATCCTCGAAACTTTCGTGCGCCATGACATGGCACCAATGGCACGCCGCGTAACCGATGGACAACAGGATCGGTTTGTTCTCTCGCTTGGCGACGGCCAGGCTTTCGGCCCCCCATGGACGCCAATGGACCGGGTTGTCCTTGTGCTGAAGCAAGTACGGGCTGGTTTCTTCGGCGAGCAGGTTTCGGGTCATGGCGGGTCCGTTGATTAGGCGGCGGTACTCGCTTAATTTGGACCGCCACCCTCGGGATGCAACAAAAATATGACGGCCAAAATATAACAGCCAAAAGATAACGGAAGGAACCACCATCGTGAGCCGACACGCCGACGACCCGGCCGCCCTTTACCGCTGTCACGTCTTTTGCTGCGTCAACCAACGCGAGGAAGGCCACCCCCGGGGGTGCTGCGCTGACAAGGGCTCCGTTGAGCTGCGCGAATACATGAAGGCCAAGGCCAAGGAGATGGGGCTGAAACGGGTGCGGATCAATTCTTCGGGCTGCCTCGACCGTTGTGAGCTGGGGCCGTCGGTGGTCGTCTATCCCGAAGGCGTTTGGTACCGGTGCGAGACCAAGGAGGACGTGGACGAAGTCCTTAAAACCCATATCCGAGACGGCGGCCGGGTCCGCCGCCTGATGATGGATGCCAAGGAATAGGCCCCGTTGGGGAGGCTTTATTTTGGGCGCGCCCGAGTTTTCCAACGAAACCGAAACCATTTTCGCCCTGGCCAGCGGCGCCGGCCGGGCCGGGATCGCAATCATCCGCATTTCCGGGCCCGGGTCCGGGCCGGCCCTGGCGGCGATCATCGGCGGCAAGGTGGGCTGCCCCCTCAAGCCACGCCGGGCGACGGTGGTGAAGCTGAGCGACCCGGGGACTTCGGAAGCCATCGACGACGGTCTGGCGCTCTGGTTTCCGGCCCCCAACAGCTTCACCGGCGAAGACGTGGCGGAGTTTCACGTCCACGGCGGCCCGGCCGTCGTCATCGGGGCGCTCGACGCCTTAAGCGCCATGGCGGGGCTGAGGATGGCGGAACCGGGCGAGTTTACCCGCCGCGCCTTCGAGAACGGCAAGATGGATTTGACCGCCGCCGAAGGGCTGGCCGACCTGGTCGAGGCAGAAACCTCGGCCCAACGGCGCCAAGCCCTGAGGCAGCTTCAGGGGGAGCTAGGAAAGCTTTATGAATCCTGGCGCGAACGATTGCTCAAGGCCCTTGCCCACATTGAAGCCGGCATCGATTTTTCCGACGAGGACCTGCCCGGCAGTGTCGAAGCGGCGGCGGCCGAAGAGGTCGACAAGCTGGTCGGTGAAATCGCCGCCCACCTTAAGGACAACCGGCACGGCGAAAGGCTTCGCTCGGGCCTTCTGATCGCCATCATCGGGCCGCCCAATGCCGGCAAGTCGAGCCTGCTGAACCTGCTGGCGTGGCGCGACGCCGCCATCGTGTCCGAGACCGCCGGCACCACCCGGGACGTGATCGAAGTGCACCTGGACCTCGGCGGTTATCCGGTCATCGTCGCCGACACGGCGGGGCTCCGGGACGTGGATGATATGGGTGATGGGGGTGACGAGGTCGAAGCCGAAGGCATCCGCCGGGCCAGGGGCAAGGCCCGGGAAGCCGACCTCCGGCTCGCCGTTTTCGACGGCCAGGCGTGGCCGCAAACGGACCCCCATACCGCCGGGCTGGTCGACGCCGATACCCTGGTGGTGGTCAACAAAAGCGACCTCGGCCAACCGGCGCCGCCGCTCGAAGTCGGCGGCCAGCCGGCGCTGGCCATCTCCGCCCTGACCGGCGACGGTATTGAGACGTTCCTGGCGGCGGCGGCGGAACGGGTCGCCGGGCTCATGGGGAGCGCGTCCTCCTCGGTCATGGGCTCGGCACTGGCCCCGGCCCTGACCCGGGCCCGGCACCGCGAGGCGCTGGAGGAATGCCGGGCCGCCCTGCAACGGTTCCTGGCCCCTACCGCCGACAATAAGGGGGGCGCCAACGATAAAGGCGGCGATGACGATAAACGGGACGGCAGGACACCGGAGCTGGCGGCCGAGGACCTGCGCTTGGCGGCCCGGGCGCTCGGCCGGATCACCGGCCGAATCGATGTCGAGGACGTGCTGGACGCCATCTTCCGCGATTTCTGCATCGGCAAGTGACGGCCCTTCCGTCCGCCCCGGTTCCTGCCCTGGTTGTGGCATAAAGAACAAAACGGAATCGCATGGTTAAGAGAGTGTTTCACGTGAAACAACGCCAACCGGGCCTTCGGTGAACCCGGCCTTCGGAGGACCAGACCTGCGGAGAATTTGACTTGGTTCGGTGCCGACCCTAAATTCCGACTCATGTTCTTGTCGACAAAAACATACGACGTCATCGTCATCGGCGGCGGCCACGCCGGCAGCGAAGCGGCCGCTGCCGCGGCGCGGCTCGGCGCCCGTACCCTTCTGTTGTCCCACCGTATCGAGACCATCGGCGAGATGTCCTGCAACCCGGCCATCGGCGGCCTGGCCAAGGGGCAGCTGGTGCGCGAGGTCGACGCCCTGGATGGCATCATGGGCCGGGCCATCGACAAGGCTGGGATTCAGTTCCGCATCCTCAACCGCTCCAAGGGACCGGCGGTCCAGGGCCCCCGCGCCCAGGCCGACCGCAAGCTTTACAAACGGGCGATCCAGGGCCTGCTCAACGATCAGCCGGGCCTCGACATCCTGGCCGATGCGGTCGAGGACCTGATCCTCGGCGGCGACGGCGCCATCGCCGGGGTCAGGACCGCCGGCGGCGAGGACATCCGCGCCCGCGCCGTCGTCGTCACCACCGGGACCTTCCTGCGCGGCTTGATCCATATCGGCACCGACCAGATTCCGGCCGGCCGCATCGGCGACAAGCCGGCGGTGGAATTGGCCTATACCTTCGAGCGGCTGGGGTTCTCCCTCGGGCGGTTGAAGACCGGCACCCCGCCCCGGCTCGACGGCCGGACCATCGACTGGGGGTCTTTGCAAGAACAACCCAGTGACGATCCACCGGTGCCGTTTTCCTATTTGACCGACCGCATCGAGACGCCGCAGATCTGTTGCCACATCACCGGCACGACCCCGGCCAGCCACGCCCTGATCAAAGAAAACATCCACTTGTCGGCGATATATTCGGGGCAGATCGCCGGCACCGGGCCGCGCTATTGCCCATCTATCGAGGACAAGGTGGTCCGGTTCGGCGGCCGCGAGCGCCACCAGATTTTCCTCGAGCCCGAAGGCCTTGACGACCACACCGTTTATCCCAACGGCATTTCCACGTCGCTGCCGGAGGACGTGCAGAGGAAACTCCTAAAGACCATCCCCGGGCTCGAGAGGGCCCTGATGCTGCGCCCCGGCTATGCCATCGAATATGATTTCGTCGACCCCCGCGAACTGAAGCCCAGCCTCGAGACCCACCGCGCTCGCGGGCTTTATCTGGCTGGGCAGATCAATGGCACCACCGGCTACGAGGAAGCCGCCGCCCAGGGCCTGATGGCGGGGATCAACGCCGCCCTGGCCGCGGCCGCCGAGGAACCGCTGATCCTCGACCGGGCCGACGCCTATATCGGCGTTATGATCGACGACTTGGTGACTTTGGGAACGTCCGAACCCTACCGCATGTTCACGTCCAGGGCCGAATACCGGCTCAAGCTCCGGGCCGACAATGCAGACCAGCGGCTGACGGCGAAGGGCATCGAAATCGGCTGCGTCGGCCGGGAACGGACACGGCGGTTCGGCGAAAAAATGCAGGCCCTGCGAGACGCCGGCGCTGTTCTCGATCGTCTCGTCGCCTCGCCCAGCCGGCTCAAGGCGAAAGGCATCGACATCAACCTCGACGGGATCAAGAGAAGCGCCAAGGCCCTTCTGGCCTACCCGGGAATCGAACTCGACCGCCTGGCCGCCATCTGGCCAGAATTGAGTTGTATACCGCCGGCCATCGCCGAACAGCTGAAGATCGAATCCGGCTATGCCGGATATATCGAGCGCCAGGAAGCGGACATCCGCGCCTTCCGCCGCGACGAGCAGCTTAAGCTTCCTGACGACTTGGACTTCGACGCCATCGGCGGCTTGTCGACGGAAGTGCGGACCAAGCTGGCCGAGGCCCGGCCCGCGACCCTGGGCGCGGCGGCGCGGATCTCCGGCGTCACCCCGGCGGCGCTGACGGTGCTGCTCGGGCACGTGAGGCGCTGCGACGATCGTCTGACGGCCTGACCCGGCGGAAATGTTTCACGTGAAACAGACCAGATTCCTACCCACTTCCGCCGCCGGCCGAGGGTGATGAACGGTTTGAGCCGGCCCCTGACGCCCCTCCTGACTCCCCGCCTGACGCCCCGGGGCTTCCAGGAGCTTATGGAAGTTTCCGACGGCGTCCTCGAACGCCTGGAAGCCTATGTGGCGCTGTTGAGGAAATGGCAACCAAAGGTCAACCTGGTCGCCAGCCGCAGCCTCAAGGACGTCTGGCGGCGGCATATTCTTGATTCAGCGCAATTGGGACCGCTGCTTCCGGCGGCCGGCGGAATCGTGGCCGATATCGGCAGCGGGGCCGGTTTCCCCGGAATGGTGCTGGCGATCACCGAAGACCATAACAAAGCGGAAATTCATCTCATAGAAAGCAACGAGCGAAAATGTGCCTTTCTCATGGAGGTCAACAGAATGACCCAAGCCGGGGCGATAATTCACCATTGCCGGGTGGAAAACTTACCCGAGCTGAAAGCCGATGTGGTCACGGTTCGCGGCGTCGCGTCGATGGGGAAACTTTTGTTATACGCGAATCCTATGTTAAAAAAGGGAGGGCAATGTTTATTCCTTAAAGGAAAAAAATGGCGAAAGGAATTGACGGAAACTAAAAAAAATTGGATTATTAAAGAATCACTGATCCCGAGTTTATCCGAACCCTCAGGGATGGTGGTGAAATTGGAAGAAATTGGCCAACGAAATGACTCCTGAAGGACTATCGCCGCCAAAACGCCCAACCCGGACCCTCGCCATCGCCAATCAGAAAGGCGGGGTCGGAAAAACGACGACGACCATCAATCTGGCAACCGCGCTCGCCGCGATCCGGCAAAAGGTCCTGATTATCGACCTCGATCCCCAGGGAAACGCCAGCACCGGCCTCGGCATCCCGCGCCAGGACCGGGAATGCAATTCCTACCACGTCCTGATCCGCGAGGCCAAGGTGATGGAAGCGATCCGCAAAACCGAAATTCCCGGTCTCGATATCGTTCCCTCGGGTATTGACCTGTCGGGGGCGGAAATCGAACTGGTCGGCCTGGAGCGCCGGGAATACTGCCTCAAAGCGACCCTCGAGGACGGAGCCTATGATTATGATTACGTCCTCATCGACTGCCCGCCGGCGCTCGGCCTGCTGACGGTCAATGCCCTGGTCGCGGCCCACGCGGTGCTGGTGCCTTTGCAGTGCGAGTTCTTCGCCCTCGAAGGGATGAGTCAATTGGTCAAAACCATCGAACGGGTCAAGTCCGCCTTTAATCCCGAACTCGATATTCAGGGCATCGTCCTGACCATGCACGACTGCCGCAACAATCTGTCGCAAATGGTTGCCAACGACGTCCGCGACTTCTTCGGCGACAAGGTTTACAAGACCGTCATCCCCCGCAACGTGCGGGTGTCCGAAGCCCCCTCCCACGGACTCCCGGTGATGGTGTATGATTTGAACTGCGCCGGTTCGCAGGCCTATCTCAGCCTGGCCGGCGAGGTCATCCACAGGGAGCGGCGAATCTCAGCCTGATGGCGGAAAACAAGCGTCAAAACCTCGGCCGCGGCCTCAACGCCCTGCTCGGCGAAGAACTCGAAGCCAAAAGCGATTCCGGGCACCTCAAGGGTTCCCGGCTGGTGCCCGTAGAGCGCCTCTATCCCGGGCGCTATCAGCCCCGTCACTCCATCGATGAGGACCTGATCGAGGAACTGGCGCAGTCGGTCAGGGAAAACGGGATCATTCAGCCGCTCCTGGTCCGCCGCCATCCGGAACAGAAGGACGCCTTCGAGATCATCGCCGGCGAGAGGCGTTGGCGCGCCGCACAGATGGCCAAGGTGCACGAGGTTCCGGTCATCATCAGGGACCTCAACGACCAGAAATCACTGGAATTGGGGCTGGTCGAAAACCTTCAGCGCCAGGACCTTTCGCCGCTCGAGGAGGCCGACGGATACCAACGCCTGATGGATGAATTCTCCCACACCCAGGAAGTGCTGGCCAAAACCGTCGGCAAGAGCCGAAGCCATGTCGCCAACATGATCCGCCTGTTGGGCCTGCCCGAGCCGGTCAAGAAGATGCTGGATTCAGAAAACCTTTCCGCTGGCCACGCGCGGGCGCTGCTGAACGCGCCGAACCCCTTGGAAGTCGCCCGCCAGGTGGTGAAAAAAGGCCTCAACGTCCGGCAAACAGAAAGGCTGGTCAAAAAGGAACAGCGCCAAAAGGAGGCGCCGCCCAAACCGGACCACAAAGACGTCGATACCCTGTCCCTGGAACGCGACCTGGCCAATCTACTCGGCCTCAAGGTGGGGATAAAATTCAAGGGCGGCGGCGGGTCGCTGACGGTCCATTACGATTCATTGGAGCAGCTCGACGACATCCTCCTTCGCCTCGGTAAGGGCGGCATTCCGGCAACGGCCCCGGAGAAAGTTACCGACAAGCCCCCTGGAAAACCGAGGCCAAAACTCAAGCTGTCCATTGCCTTAAGCGCCAAGGGGCGGGGAAAGAAAAAGGCCGCCGGTTAAGCCTGGGCCGTCCTAAAGAACAAAAAAAGAAAGCCTGGGGTTTAACGGGTCCGGGCGGCCTGGGCGATCCGGATCAGTGCGCGATGACAACCGGCCTGGGCGGGAAAGCCCGTGGTTTTGCAGTCGATTTCCGCCTCGGTAATCAACTCAAGGGCGTCGGCAAGCCGGTTTTTTTGCCAGTGTTTCATCTGCGTTTGGAACTCTGATTTGAACTTGAAAATGACCTGGGGCCTGAGTCCGGCCATGGCCTTGTCGGAAGTCGCGCCGCCGTCAACTAGCCCGAGGGCCATTTGAATCCGTTGCAAATGCCGACCTACGGCGCGAAGAATTCCGATCGGGCTGGTGCCTTCCATTAGCGCCCTTTCAAAGGCCCGGTCGAGGGCCCGGGAGTCGCCGCTGGCTGTGGCATAGGCGATGGAATCAAGGGACATGGCGGAACTGTCACCAATGCACGCTATGACGTCCTCGAGGCCGACGGGATTCGCTCTGCCGTTGCTACCGTTGCTTCCTCCAATGCCCCTGGCGCTCCCGGCGCCGTCTCTATTCGCCGTGCCGGAAAGGGCGTAAAGGGCAAGTTTTTCCAGTTCGCTGCGGGTCACCCTCCGGTCGCTACCAAGATTTTCGACAAGATAGTCCCGGGCCTCGGCGGTGGGGCTAAGCCCATGGCGGCCTAATGTTTCACGGACAACAGCCTCAAGCTCCATGGCATCGTCTTCGTAACACCCGATGGATACCCCATGGCTGGATTTTTCGAAGAGTTTTCGCAGGGACGACTGGGGACTAAGGGTGCCGGCCTCGACGATGACAAGATTGTCATGCCCGGTGTTGTCAAAAAAAGATTCGAAGATCCGGGAAAGTCCGTCGGTGGCTTCATGAACCCAAATGACACGGCGGCCCCCGGTCATTGAAAGCTGCGCCGCCTCGTCGACAAGGCAAGGGGGGTCGGCCTTGATGTCGGCGCCGGTAAATACCGAGACCCGAAAAGGGTCTGCCGGATCGTCGACGACGGTCAATACCAGTTCTTCGGCCCATTCGCGTACCAGGCCCTGATCGGGGCCGAACAAAAGAACGGCGGCGACCTTGGGGTCGGGTTGGCGAAGAAATTGGTTAATTCGTGAGCCGGAAATCTTCACCGTCGGGATTGTTCCTTTTTTTTCGAGTTCTTCTTTGGTGTGCGGAC
>PTLK01000051.1 GCA_002938075.1 Alphaproteobacteria bacterium MarineAlpha3_Bin3 | reverse complement strand
AGCCCCACAAAGACTGACCCCTTGCGCCGGGCGTGTTAACGTAGAGGTTTGCCGGGGGGGCAGGCTCGGGGACGCAAAGCGGCAGGGAGGCCACCTTGAACGGAACATGGAGGCGAAGGGCGGCGGTCGCCGGTTATCTCTTTATTTTGGCGGTATCCTTTGCAAGCCTCGCCAAGGCGGCAAAGGACGAGCTGGTAATCGGCATCACCCAATTCCCGTCCACCTTCCACCCCAACATCGACGCCATGCTGGCCAAGACCTATATCCTCGGCCTGACCCGGCGGCCGCTGACCGTCTACGATAAGGACTGGCAGCTCCGGTGCATGCTGTGCGTCAAGCTGCCGACCATCGAAAACGGCCTGGCGGTGCCGGAACGCACGCCCGACGGCAAGCGCGGCATCGCCGTCACCTACACCATTCGCGACGACGCCAACTGGGGCGACGGTAAGCCGGTATCCACCGATGACGTGGTCTTCACCTGGAAGGTCGGGCGCCACAAGAAAAGCGGCGTCGGCAACATGGAGTTTTACCGGAGCCTCTATAGGATCGACGTCAAGGGCGCTAAGACCTTCACCATGCATTTAGACAAGCTGACCTTCGATTATAACGCCATCAACGGCTTCGACCTGATCCCGGCGCATCTGGACGAAAACAACTTCACCGACCCGGTGGCCTACAAAAACCGCACCGCCTTCGACAGCGACACCACCAACAAAGGGCTCTATTACGGGCCCTACTTGATCGACAAGGTGGTCATCGGTTCGCACGTGATGCTGGTGCCCAACCCGACCTGGTGGGGCAAGAAACCGCATTTCAAGCGCATCGTCGTCCGGGTTATTCCGAATACCGCGGCCCTGGAAGCCAACCTGTTATCCGGCAACATCGACATGATTTCCGGCGAGCTAGGGCTGACCGTCGACCAGGCCATCGCTTTTGAGAAGCGCCAAGGGGATAAATTCAACATCATCTACAAGCCGGGCCTGATCTACGAGCACATCGACCTCAATCTCGACAACCCGATCCTTCAGGATATCCGGGTGCGCCGGGCGCTGATTTACGCCATCGACCGCGACGCCATCAGCGAGAAACTTTTCGCCGGCCAGCAGCCGGTGGCGCATTCGAGCGTCAACCCGCTCGATTGGGTCCATGCCGACGACATCCCGAAATACCCTTATGACCCGAAGAAGGCGGCGAAGCTTCTGAACGAGGCCGGCTGGACCATCGGCAGGCGGGGCATCCGCCACGACAAGAAGGGCAAGCGCCTGAGCCTCGAAATCATGACCACGGCGGGCAGCCGGTCCCGGGAACTGGTCGAGCAGGTGCTGCAAAGCCAGTGGAAGGCGGCGGGGATCGACGTCCGCATCAGGAACGAACCGGCCCGCGTGTTCTTCGGCCAGACGGTGACCGAGCGTAAGTTTTCCAGCCTCGCCATGTACGCCTGGATCAGCGCCCCCGAAGGCGTCCCCCGGACGA
Source organism: Alphaproteobacteria bacterium MarineAlpha3_Bin3 (assembly GCA_002938075.1). Classification (GTDB taxonomy): domain Bacteria; phylum Pseudomonadota; class Alphaproteobacteria; order Rhodospirillales; family Casp-alpha2; genus Casp-alpha2. The sequence goes on along the minus strand of PTLK01000051.1, from coordinate 8,807 downwards.
CCCTCCATTCGGCCCATATCCCGAACAAGGACAATAATTTCGCCGGCCAGAACTACACCGGTTTCCGCAACGCCGAGATGGACGAATTGCTGGAAACCATCGAGGTCGAACTGGACAGGAGCAAGCGCAAGAAGCTGTGGCGCCGCCTGCAGGAGATTTACGCCACTGAGCTTCCCGTCATCCCGCTGTATTTCCGCGCCGAGCCCTATATCCTGCCGAAATGGCTGAAGGGGCTGGAACCCACCGGCCACCAGGACCCGTCGACCCTGTGGGTGGAAAACTGGCGAGCGAAAAGATGACCGCCGACAGTGAACCCGGTGGCGCCTCGATCGTTCCCATGGCTGCCAATCACCTTGGCGACGTCGCCGCCCTTTGCAAGGAACTGGGCTACGACGCCCAAACTGAGGATGTTGGTGCCCGTTTCGGAGAGCTGAAGAACGATCCCGACAGCGGGCTGTTCGTCGCCTTGGGCGCCGAGGGCGCCGTTCTGGGGTTCGTCCACATCTTTCAACGCCCGATGCTGGAGGACGCGCCTTGCCCCAAGGTGCAAGCGCTGATCGTCGCCGCCGCCGGGCGCCACCGGGGGCATGGCTCCCGGTTGCTGGCACGGGCCGAGGCCTGGGCCCCGGAATGGGGCCTTTCCCGCATGGTGATCTATAGCGCCGGGGAGTGGGTCGACGCGCACGCGTTCTATTCCGGCGCCGGGTATCGGGCGATGCCGGAGGTCCATAAGCACGCAAAATCCCTCGGCGGACCCGGGAACAAGGCGGCCGGATAACCCCCCATGACCCGCTTCCTGTTCCACCGCCTCTGGCAGTCGGCCCTTGTCCTGGGGCTGATGTCGTTTGCCGTCTATTCACTGATCGGGCTGATGCCGGGCGACCCGGTGGACCTGATGATCACCGCCGATCCGAAGATTACGCCCGAGGATGCGGCCCGGCTGCGGGAGCTTTACGGGCTCAACAAATCCATCTTCGAGCGCTACGGCAACTGGTTGGCGGCGGCGTTGTCGGGCGATTTCGGCTATTCCCGCCTGCACGCCAAGCCGGTGATGGAGGTCATCATCCCGGCGCTCGGCAACACAGTGACGCTGTTGGGGTTGAGCTTCACGCTGGCGCTGGCGATCGCCCTTCCGGCCGGCATCGCCGCCGCCTACCGGCCCTATTCCAAGACCGATTACGCCATCAACCTGGCCGCCTTCGCCGGCATCTCGGTGCCGCCGTTCTGGCTGGCATTGATGCTGATCATCGTCTTCGCGGTCATTTTAGGGGTGCTGCCGGCGGGCGGGCTGGGCACCCTCGGGGCCGGGGGGATTTGGGAAAATACCCGTTTCCTGGTGCTGCCGGTGGCCAGCCTGACCATCGCTTCCATCGGCGGCCACACGCGATATATGCGTGCCGCGATGATCGAGACCCTGCGCCAGGACTATATCCGCACCGCGCGGGCGACCGGCGCCGGCGAAGTCCGCGTCGTCTTCGGCCACGCGCTCAGGAACGCGCTGATCCCCGTGGTCACCATCATCGCCCTCGATTTCGGATACCTGTTTTCCGGGGCCCTGATCACCGAGACCATCTTCGCCTGGCCGGGCATGGGGCGGCTGATCTACGACGCCATCATGGGCAACGATTTCAACCTGGCGCTAGTGGCGCTGCTGCTGGCGACATTGTTGACGTTGGCCGGCAATTTCCTCGCCGACGTCGCCTATGTGTGGCTGGACCCGCGCATTTCCTTCCGCGAGGTCGAACGATGAGCGCGCCCGGCCGCAAAGGCGAAACCGTGTGGGCGCTGACCGGGCGGCGTTTCCTCAAACATCGCCTCGCCGTCGTCAGCCTGGGGGTGTTGGCGGGACTGGCCCTGGCGGCGCTGTCGGCGCCTTTGGCCGCCGCCCTGATCGGCGCTGACGCCAGCGCGGTCGACCTGTTCAACCGTTTTCAGGGGTCCAGTTGGGCGCACCCGCTGGGCACCGACGAGATCGGCCGCGATATCCTGGTCAGGCTGCTTTACGGCGGCCGGATATCGCTTATCGTCGGCTTGACGGCGGCGTTCGCCTCGGCGGTCATCGGCACCATGGTCGGGCTGTTGGCCGGATACTACGGCGGCCGGATTGACGCGTTCCTGATGCGGACCACCGACGGGGTGATCGCGCTGCCGCTGCTGCCGCTGTTGATCGTCCTGGCGGCGCTCGACCTCGGCAAGATCGGCCTGCCCGAGGCCCTGGCGACATCGGAAAACATCAGCCTCTACCGCATCATCGTCATCGTCGCGCTGGTCGGCTGGACGACGGTGGCCCGCCTGGTCCGCGGCACGGCGCTGTCGTTGCGCGAACGCCAATTCGTCCTCGCCGCCGAGGCCCAGGGCGCGTCGGCGTTGCGGATCATGACCGTCCATATCCTGCCCAACCTGGCATCGCCGATCATCGTCGCCACGACCCTGTCGGTGGGCAACGTGATTCTGCTGGAATCGGTGTTGAGCTTCCTCGGCCTCGGCATCCAGCCGCCGATCCCGAGCTGGGGGAACCTGTTGACCAACGCCCAGGAACTGATCTTCGAGGCGCCGTCGCTGGCGTTTTATCCCGGCGTCTTGATCTTCGTCACCGTGATCGCGTTCAACTTCCTCGGCGACGGGCTCCAGGACGCCCTCGACCCCCGGGCGACTGAAAGAAGGGGGTGAGGGCCCGCAACCACATGGGACAACCCTCTGGAAAAGCCGTGGGAACCTGGGGAGGGATGGGGATAAGAATAATTTATTATTTAATTTCAAATGGTTAATTTGTGGATACTTTATCCACAGGCGGCCTTAGAGTTGCTCTTTCAAGGCCGTGATCGGCGAGACCTCCCTTTCAAGGTCCGGCTCGCCTGAATGCTTGAGGATCTCTTGGCGCACCCGGTCGCGAAGCGACACCGCCCGGGCCCAATTCCCCTCCTCGCCGTCGGCAGGGTCCGGCTCGATGGTTTTGCCGATGACGACGGTGATGGTCCCCGGCCTCGGCAACCATGAACCGTCGCGCAACATCGACCGGGTGCCGCGGATGATGACCGGCACGATCGGCGCGTCGGCTTCCGCCGCGGTGATGAAGGCGCCCATAAGAAAAGGCAGCAACCCCGGCATCCGCGACAGGGTCCCTTCGGCGAAGAACAGCGGCGAGTGCCCGTCCCGTAGGCCCTGGGTCACCCGTCCGGCGTCGTCGATTCCCCGTTCGCGGTCGAACCGTTCGACGAATTCGGCTTCCAGCCGTTGAAGCGGGATGCGCGTCATCCACGAATTCCTCAGCTCCGCCTTGGCGACGAACCGGACCGCCCGGGGCAAGGCGGCGATGAGGATGAAGGCGTCAAGGTAGCTGGCGTGGTTGGAAACAAAGACCGCGGCCCGGCTCTTTGGCGGCAGGTTTTCCAAACCCCGAACCGACAGCCGCGCCGCCAACAGCCACGCCAGCAGCCGGATCCCGCCGCCAAGGCCAGCCCACCGCCCACCGACGGAAGGGACGGCGACGGCGCCCAACCACAACACCGGCGCCATCAAGCCGATCAAACCCCAGGCATAGGCGCCGAACAACAAGACGCCAACGCCACGCCAGGCTTTGCGGGCCCTGGGCCCGGCCGAGGCCAGGGTCATGCGGGCCACCTGCCACCAGATGGCGGCGGGCGGTTTGCCGATCAGGCCCTTTTCGTAGAGTTCCCGGCAGGCGGCGCGGCGGATCTTGCCGCTCGACGTCTTGAGGACGGTCCGGGGTGGGGCCAGGACGACGTCGTCGGGTGGGGCGCCGATCAAATCCACGCCCAGGGCGTTGATCGCTGACCGCAGGCGTTTCTGGTCCTCGGACTTGCGTTTGCGGGTTTCGGCCAGGACCACCAGGCGTTCCGTGCCGGTAGCCGAATCGGTGCTGCCGAAGACGGCGACATTGCCTTTCCGCACCCCGTCCAGATCGCCGACGGCGTCCTCCAGTTCGGCCGGATAAATATTGCGCCCGCCGCGGATGATGAGGTCCTTGGTGCGGCCGGTGATATACACATCGCCGCCGGCGATATAGGCTAGGTCGCCGGAATTCAACCACTCGCCGTCAAACAAAGCCTCGGTTTCCTGAGGATTGCGGAAATAGCCGCCGGTGGCCGACGGACCCAGGAATTGCAACCGGCCTTCCTGGCGTTCCGGGGCCTCGCGCCCGGCGTCATCGACGATTCTGATTTGATGTTGGGGCAAGGGCCGCCCGCAATTGACGAAGCGGAACGCCCCCCCGTCGGCATCCTCGGCGTCATCCGCAACCTCGGCCCGCCCGGTATTCATGAACTTCTCGCGCTTCACCCGGTCGATGACCAGCCCCCGGCCGACGGGCGGGAAGGCCAGCCCCACCGAACACTCGGCCAGCCCATAGACCGGCGTCAACGCTTGGCGGTCGAACCCGAAATCCCGGAACCGGTCGGCGAACCTTTGCAGGGTATCGGGGTTAATGGCTTCGGCGCCGTTAAGGGCCAGGCGCCAGGAACTCAGGTCCAGGCCCTCGATATCCTTGTCGGTGATCCGGTTGAGGCACAGTTCATAGGCGAAATTGGGCGCCGCCGAGATCGTCCCCCGGGCCCGGTGGATCGCCCACAGCCAACGTTTCGGACGGGCCAGGAAATCCAGCGGCGACATGATGACCAGGGGGCTGGCGTAATAGAGGTTGCCGAGCCACGCCCCGATCAGGCCCATGTCGTGAAAAAGAGGCAACCAACTGACGAACGTGTCCCCGGGGGTGACCTCCAGCGCCTCGCCCATGGCCCGGATATTGGCCATCAGGTTGGCGTGGGTCAGCATCACACCTTTGGGCGCCCCGGTGCTGCCTGAGGTGTATTGCAGAAAGGCGATGTCCCGGTCGCGCAACGCCGGCCGGCTTAACGATCCCGCCCGTTCCATCAATTCCTCTACGGTGACGACGCCCTTGAGGGTTTCCGCCTGCCCGGCCATCAGCCCGGCAAAGCGCTGGGCTTCCGGCACGGTGATCATGATCGTGCCTTGGGCGTTGTCGATGATGGCGGCGTGACGGGTGAGGTGTTCCTCGATCTGGCTCGGGCGCCCCGGCGGATAGATGGGGACCGGCACCCCGCCGGCGTAAAGAATGCCGAAAAAGACGAGGAAATAATCCGCCCCCGTGGGCAGCATGAGGACCGCCGAACGGCCGGGCTCGAACCCTTGTTGTTGCAGGCCGGCGGCGATCCGTTCGGCGCCTTCCTTGAGGGCCCGATAGGAAAGTGTTTGGCCTTCGCCTTCGTCGCTGTAAAGCCTGATGTGCGACCGCTCGGGATGGACCCGGGCATGGAAGTCCAAAACCTCGGTCAGGGTGGCCGCCCCATGGGGAAGGACCCCGGCGTCCCCGGCGTCCTCGACGGTCTCATAGCCGATATCCGCCTGTATGGGGATTCCCCCGCCGCCCCCAGCCTCCTCGAGACCTTTGGCGGCGCCGAGGACCGCCCTAAGCAAATCGCGGGGTGTTTCGGCGTTGGCGAAGGCGTTTTCCGGCAGCGCGATCCCGAAGGCGCGTTCGATCCGAACCAGAAGCTCGACCCGGCCCAGGCTATCGAAGCCCAGATCCTTGTCCAGCAAACTGTCAAGCGTGACCGGGGTTTGGGATAAATGGGGGCGCAGCTCGGCGGCCACCTCCCGGACCTGCCGCAATAGCCGGACCGCCAGGACCGAAGCCGCTGGTTCGGCGTCTTTGCCGTTGTTTGGGGACTCTGTCACCCTATCGCCTTCCGCCCTTTCAACTCATTGATGAAAATTGTAGGACTAATCAACAGGGGCCAAAAGGGCGGGCCTTGTTTAAGAGGATCGTTACATGACCGACCGAGGAAATTCCGCCGCCAGCCGCGACATTGCCTATCATGTGCACGGCTACACCAATCTCAAGAAACACCAGGATCAGGGCCCGCTGATCATTACCGGCGGCGACGGCATCCGCGTCCAGGACGACAGCGGCAAGACCTATATCGAAGGCCTGGCCGGGTTGTGGTGTACGTCTTTGGGCTTTTCCGAGGAACGCCTGATCGAAGCCGCCACCCAGGCCCTGAAAAGGCTCCCCTACTACCACGGCTTCGCCCACAAGACCCCCGACGTAACCATCGAGCTGGCGGCGAAGCTGATCTCCATCGCCCCGGTGCCGATGTCGAAGGTGTTGTTCGCCAATTCGGGCTCGGAAGCCAACGATCTGGCGATCAAGCTGATCTGGTACTACAACAACGCCCTCGGGCGACCGCAAAAAAAGAAGATCATCTCCCGCAACCGGGCCTATCACGGAATTACCGTCGCCTCCGGCAGCCTGACGGGGCTGTCTCCCATTCACGACGATTTCGACCTGCCCATCGAGCGCTTCCTGCACACGGATTGTCCGCATTTTTACCGCCAGGCCGAAGAGGGCGAGTCGGAAGAGGATTTCGCGTCGCGCTGCGCCGGGAACCTGGAGAAGCTGATCGTCGAGGAAGGCCCGGACACCATCGCCGCCTTCTTCGCCGAGCCGGTCATGGGGGCGGGCGGCGTCATCGTGCCGCCGCCGACCTATTTCGAAAAAATCCAGGCCGTGCTCAAAAAATACGACGTGTTGATGCTGGCCGACGAAGTGATCTGCGGCTTCGGGCGTACCGGCAATATGTGGGGCACGCAGACCTATGGCATGAAGCCGGACATGATCACCTGCGCCAAGGCGCTGTCGTCATCCTATATCCCGATTGCGGCGCTGATGATTTCCGAACCCATTTACCAGGCCATGGTCAAGGAAAGCGAAAAGCTGGGCCTTTTCGGCCACGGGTCGACCTATGGCGGACATCCCGTGGCGGCGGCGGTGGCGTTGGAAACCCTGAACATCTACGAAGAACGCGATATCGTCGGCCGGGTCCGCGCCCTTGGCCCGCGCTTTCAGGACGGGCTCCGGCGACACGCCGATCATCCCCTTATCGGCGAAGTCCGCGGCGTCGGTCTGGTCGCCGGAATTGAACTGGTCCGCGACAAGGCCACCAAGGAGGCTTTCAGCCCCAAACTCGGCGTCGGCGGCTACTTCCAAAGCCAAGCACAGGAGGAAGGGCTGCTGATCCGCGCCATCGGCGACACCCTCGCCGTCTGCCCGCCGCTTATCATTTCCGAGGCCGAAATAGACGAACTCCTCGGATGCATCGACAGGGCCCTTGAGTCGACCTGGACCTGGGTCAAGGAAAACGGCTCGGTCGCCGCTTAAAACGCCAATTGAGTCGCCATTTAACCGTGATCAAGGCCCCCGCCCGCCCTTTTCGCCGTTATTCTTCGCCCCCGTTGAGGAGGCACGGTCGATGAATATCGCATTAAAAGGGTCGAAAAAGCATGAATCCCCGGTGTATAGTGAGTCACGGGAATCCAGGAGAGATTCCAACGATAAACCTTTTGACCATCCTGGGCAGCAATCCATGGACTATGAAGAATTTTTTGCCGACAAAATCGGCGTCTTGAGGAAGGAAGGCCGTTACCGGGTTTTCGCCGATCTCGAGCGTAAGGCCGGGGATTTTCCCCAGGCCGTCAATCACCGCGACGGTGCTATCAACGAAGTCACGGTCTGGTGTTCCAACGATTACCTGGGCATGGGCCAGCACCCGGATGTGTTGGAGGCCATGAAAACCGCGATCGACAAATGCGGCGCCGGCGCCGGCGGCACCCGCAACATTGCCGGCACCAACCATTATCATGTACTCCTGGAGCACGAGTTGGCCGATCTGCACGGCAAGGAAGCGGCGTTGATTTTCGGCTCCGGCTGGACCGCCAATCTGACCGCGTTGAGCACATTGGGCGCCATACTGCCGGACTGCGTCATCCTTTCGGACGCCCAGAACCATAATTCGATGATCGAAGGCATCGTCCATTCGAAGGCCGAGAAAAAAATCTTCAAGCACAACGACGTCGAAGACCTGGAGCGCCTGCTGAGCGAATACCCCATCGAGCGCCCGAAGCTGGTGGCCTTCGAATCCGTCTATTCCATGGACGGTGACGTGGCGCCGATCAAGGAATTCTGTGACATCGCCGATAAATACGGGGCCATGACCTTTATCGACGAAGTGCATGCCGTTGGCCTTTACGGGCAACGGGGCGCCGGCGTCGCCGAACGCGAGGGCCTAATGGACAGGCTGACCGTGATCCAGGGTACTCTGGCCAAGGCCTTCGGCGTGGTCGGCGGATACGTCGCCGGGTCGGCGGCGTTTTGCGATTTCCTGCGGTCCTACGGCACCGGTTTCATCTTTTCCACCTCCATGCCTCCCGGTGTCGCCGCCGCGGCACTGGCCAGTATCCGGTATTTGAAGGAACACAACGAGGTCCGCGAAAAGCACCAGGAACGCGCCGCGACCCTGAAACGCCGCCTGACCAAAGCCGGCATCGCGGTGATGCCGTCATCAACGACCCATATCGTGCCGGTGCCCATCGGCGATCCGGTGCTGTGCAAGCAGGCTTCAGATATCCTTCTGGATAAATATGGGATTTACGTGCAGCCGATCAATTTTCCGACCGTTGAACGCGGCACTGAAAGGCTGCGCTTCACCCCGACCCCCCTTCACACCGATGTCGACATGGACCACTTGGTTTCGGCGCTGAAGGAAGTCTGGGCCAGCCTGGGCCTGAAATTCGCCGCCTAATTCAGGTCATCCTAAGCCGCTTTGGCGTTTCTTCCCCGGCCTTGTTTGTTCATCGGGCTGAGTGGACTTCGACCCCGGCTGACGGTATTTTGCCGTTGAAAAGGAACGAAATTTTGCCATGTATGCGGACAACACCCTGACCCCGAAGGAAGCCGTTAGGCTTTGCGCCTTGGGGACGCTGGCCTCGGA
>PTLK01000050.1 GCA_002938075.1 Alphaproteobacteria bacterium MarineAlpha3_Bin3 | reverse complement strand
CGATTCTGAGCGCGTCCTGGGCCCGGGCGCCCCATGGGGCCGAGAACAGAACCAGCGCCAACACACACACAAATAACCGTTTCATGGCCAAGCCGTCTGATTCTTTTACGATTGAATGTGAAACAACAATTTTATCATAGGTCCCCCCGGCCCGGGAGAAAACCGTCCCAAGGAGCGGGGCGGGAGATTTTATTGTTTGAATACGTCGGCTCGGATGGGACCCAGGGTCTTGAAAAGGAAATTAAAGGTGATGGTATCCGTTGGTTCCAGGTCGCGGTCCTCGAAGGAGTCCCTGGTCAGGTTGGCATTGAAAACGAAGCATTCGTTTTCGTAGGTGAAATTGCCGCCAACCCTTCGCGTTTCACCGGCAGCCAAGTCGGTGACCCCCGATAACCCAACCCGCCAGAATCTATTCAACCTTGAACTGGCGCCATAATTGATTTCCTCGCGTCCGGGAAATTCACTGTTTGCCTGGGTTTCGAGGAAAGTGTAGTTGGCCTGGACCCGGAACGCCGGAACGCCGGCGTTAAACGTCAGCTCGTTTCTTTTCGGGACGAAGGTATCGCTGGCGAAACGGGTCCGGTAAACGAAATTCAAATACGAACCTAAATCGATCTGAGACCGTCCCACCAGGTCGGAGAAATTCTCCTCGAGGCCCGACCCGGTGGCGAAGGTATCGTTGTTTTCGGGCCGCCAGGATTGGCCGATGAAAAACGTGCCGGTGCCCCCCGGAAGAAAAATACTCCATTTGAGCCCGTAATTGAGGCGCGTGCCTTCCTCGATCCGGTCGATACCGGAAAACTTATTGGCGCTGAACAGGTTGGTGTCGTCGAATTCCAACTCTTGGCTGTCTTCGTTGGGGATTTTGTCCGAATTGCCGCTATTGGGGCTATAGACGGCCTGGGCGATCGGCTCGAGGATGTGGGTCGAATCCTTGGTTCTTTTGACGAACGGATAGCGCCAATCGAGCATGACCTGGGGTTGGACGCGGCCGGTGACGCCGGAAAAGTTCGCCTTCCCGGTCCGTTGAAGTTCGTCGACATCGTAGAGGTCGCTGTAGAGCATGAACGACAGATTGTAGGAATCCCCCAGCGGCCCGAGATAGGGCAAATTCCAACGGGGCCGGACCGACAGGCGGCGGGTGTCGGAGCCCTCGTTGCGAGTAATCGAAAGAATATTGACGTCGAGGGTGGTCTGGCCGCCAAACCGGTCGGGATCCCCGACGTAGTTATAGTCGATCAACGGCAAAACCAGCGGCTCCAACCCGGGGTCGTCATTCGACTGCAACCCCTGGAAGACCAGGCCGTTGGCGGCGAAATAACTGCGCTGGCGGAAGCCCTCGATAAACAGCTTGCTGTTGAGCGAACTCAGCTCACCAAGCCCGTAACGGCGCATGTAGGTGTCGTCGGTGGCGCGGTTGAAATCGAAGCCCCACCGCCAGGTATCATTAATGTCGAACCGGGCCTCGCTTAGGATATGGCCCCGGAAAGCATTGCTATCCACGGCGGTGGAATCGCCCTCGGTGTTGCCGGCGACGAAACTTCCCGTGGCGTCGATGGTGCCCTTGAGAAAGCGTCTCCGGTACTCGGCAATGGCGCCCGACCCCGCATTCTCGGTGATGAGCGGCGTGATGGTGGCATCCTGTTGGGGCGAAATATTGATGTAATAAGGTATCCGGGCGACCAAGCCCAAATCCGTCGAGCCGCCCAGGGTAGGGATCAGAAACCCGGTTTTGCGTTTAACGGTCGGATCGGGGTGGGACAAATAGGGAAGATAGCCCACGGGAACGCCGTAAACCTCCAGCCAGGCATCGCGGTATTCGATGATTTGATTTTTCTTGTCGTGAATGATTTTCACCGCCTTGACTTGCCATAGGGGCGGACGTTCCGGGTGGTCCGGGCAAAGGTTGCAGGGCGAATAGACGCCTTTGCGCATCTCGGTGATATTCCCCGCCGAACGCCGCGCCCCGGTCGCGGCGATGCGCGAACGGTCGGTCAGGATCATGCCGATGCTTTCGATGACGGCATCGCGAAGGTCGCCGGAAAGCTCCATGCGGTCGCCGAAAATGATTTCCCCTCCCGGTTCAGTCAACTCCACGTTTCCCGAGGCGGAAACCACATCCGTTATCTGGTTATAGGTGATGGTATCGGCGAGAAGCCTTCGCGACCCCTGGATCACCTCGACGTTGCCGGTTGCGGTGATGATGTTGCGCTCCTCATCGAAGCTCATTTCATCGGCGCTCAGATGAACGGGAAGATCGCGGTCGATCCTGCCGGTCGACTCCCTGGGCGGTGGCGCCTGTTTCCCCTTTTTTTCCTCGACGGCGAAGTGCTGGGGTCCGAAGGGGGTGGAAAAGGAGGGCTCGGTGGCGGGAGAAGGCACCGGAACCGGCTCAGAAGGAGCATTGGGGTCGAAAGGACCCGGGAACCAAAGAGTGCCCAGAGGCTTCCTTGCGGGCGGGCGTGGCAACGGCGGCGCCGGCTGGGGATCGATAACGGACGGCGGCAGGGTTTGCGGGGTTGACGGTTTCTTTCCATAAGCCTCCGGAACCCAGAGGGTCCCCAGCGGCTTGCCCGGTTGCGGCCCGCTGGCTGGCGGGGTTGGGAAACGATCCGTCGCCACGGGCTTGATGGCCGGGGTCTCAATTTCCGGCGCCGGCGCCGGAGCAACGATTGGATCCGTCAACAGGGTGGGTGCAGGCGGGCGGTAGGGGCCGGGATACCAGAGGGTTCCCAAGGGTTTTCCTGGATCAGGGGCCGCTCCTTTGGCGGCCGGGGCGACGAGCGCCACGGCCAGGACCGCCGAAATTGCCATGATATGTCCCAGGGTCAAACGCATCACCGGGTCTATCCGTCTTCGAGGTGGAGAAGCGTGGCCAACCCGAGAAGAGTCGCCACCCCGGACGGGGTCCAGGCCGCCAGGATCACCGGAATGCTGTCTGAAAGGCCAAGGGCAAAAACGATGTCCGAGAAAAAATAAAGGACAAACCCGGTTATCACACCGCCGGCGATGACGAAGGTGGTTCCCCCCTGCCTCGAATGGCGAAGGGTGAAACTGGCGGCGATCAACACCATGGCGCACATGAGAAGCGGCGCTGCCAGAAGGGAATGCCAGTAAAGGCGGTGCCTGACGGCTGAAAAGCCGGCCTTTTCCAGGGTTTTAATGAACCTGGGGAGGTCCCAAAAGGACATCGTTTCCGGGGGCGCGAAACTGTCCTGAATCTTGCTAAGGGTCAGGTCGGTGGCAAGCCAGTAATTCTTTTTATGACTGGGCGGGCTTTCAGGTTGGTAGACCCAGGCATTGGTCATGTGCCAAAAGCCGTCCTCGAGACGGGCGTATTCGGCGTCGATGCGGTTGAGGAACTTGTCGGTTCCCTCATAGTTGAAAACAATGACGTTCCTGAGCTTGACGTCCTTTCCGGACTGCAGGATAAAATCCGAATGGACCACGGATTGTCCTTCGGCATTGAACTGGCGCAGCCACAGGCCGCCCTTCGACAGCGCCAGGAAACTCTTGTGCCCTTTCAACAGCGTCGATTCCAGCCTCTCGAATCGGGTCAAAGTCGTCGACGACAGGGGATTGAGGACGGTGATCTGGAAAACCCCCAACAAAACAGCCAGGGTGATCACCGGAAAAAGGAACTGCCACGCCGATACGCCGGCCGACCGGGTGATCACCAGTTCATGGGACCGGGTCAAGCGCCAGAACGCATTCATGCCGCCGAAAAAAATAGCGAAGGGAAGCACCTGCTGGCCCATATAGGGGAGCTTCAGAAACGCCATTTCCATCACCAGGGCGAAGGTGACGTCCGGCCGGGCGGCGGACCGGCGCAAAAGCTCGACGGCGTCAAAAATCAGGATCAAAAACATGAACAAGGCGAAAATAACGGCGAAGCTCAGCAGGAAGTGGCGGCCGATATAAAACGATAGTATTTTCGATAGACGCACGGGTTCAATCCTTCGCTATCAAGCCGTCAGCGGCTGGGCGGCGGGACGGCGCCGGCGTAGCGGATGGGCAATGAAGAAAAATCCGGCCAAAATCGGCGCTAGCCCGTGAACGTACAACAACGGAACCAGGGTCAGATTCTTGGCCACCAGATTATCCAAGCCGAGCGCGCTACCCTGGAGCGCCACCATGAGGGCGATGGCGACGGAAACCTGGCGGGTTTGGGTGCGGCGGCTGAAACTGCTGGATATCAAGCACGCCAGACCGACCAGGATATAGGCCAGCGCCGCCAGGGGCGATACCAGCCGTTTATGGCCCTCGACGATGAATTTACCGAACTCCTTGGCCGCCATCCCCTCGGCGAACTTTTCGATATTTAGAAGCTCATGGAGGTCCCGTTCCCGGGGCTCCCGGTAGCGTGTGTCGATGGCTTCCGTCGCTTTCGCCAGATCGAAGACATAGCGGTCGAAATAGAGAATCGACAGTTTATGGGTGGTCTTGTCCACCGTCTGGCGGTTACCGTCGAACAAGACCACGCGGGCGCCTTCGTCGGTTTCGACCATGGCGCCCTTGGACGCCATCAGGGTGAAGGGATTTTTCTTGTCGCGTTGATCGTGGACCAAAATGCCCAATAACTGGCCTTCGTTGGTGCGTTGGCGGACATAGACCGTGATGCCGTCGCTGACCTGGTTGAAGGCGCCTTCCCTAAGCAGGATGTGACTGTAATTATAGCGAATGTCCCACTGCATATTGCGGAATTTGGTATAGGACTGCGGGACAATGAATATATTCATCGCATAACTGATGGCCATGACGAAAAGCGCCAGGATCATTGCCGGTTTGGCCAGCCCCACCTGGCTCACTCCGGCCGCCCGCATGACCAATAGTTCCCGGTCGGTGATGAGCTTCGAATAAGTGAATACCACGACCGTGAACAGCGCGATCGGCAGCACGATGACGATGAAGTTGGGCAACAGCAATACGGTCAGGTAACCGAACATCCCCGCCGAAAGCCCGCGGTTGACGATCATTTCTATGAATCGAAGCGACTGCGACAGCCAGATGATGCAGGTCAGACCCACGGTCACCAGAATCATTCCCACGAACAACTGCCGCAGAACGTATTTTGAAAAACCATTCATCGCCGGAGTTTTGCTTGTTATTTCCTGCTCAACCTGTGGGAAAAGTCCTGAAAAATCAAGTAATATCAAAGATTCCGCCGGAATCGGGCGGGAATCGGATGGGCAAGGTCCCAGCGCGCGCGGTCCTATCCTGGTTAGCTGAACCGGCCGACGGCGTTCCAGCCCCGGGTGACGGTACGGCTGAGCGCCGGCGCCTGAATGAGGAGGTGATCGGCGTAAAACCGGGCCGAAACGATCTTTTTGGCAAGGAATTCCTGATCCCTCCCGTCATTTCCCCCGTCATCTCCCCCGGCGGCCGAGAGACGGCCCGCCGCCAGCGCCGCCTTGGCCATCAGCCAGCCGCCGGCGACTAGCCCTAAGAGCCTGAGATAGGGAACCGCCCCGGCGGCCACGGCTTCGGGGTTTTCGGGGTGTGTGGCGACAATCCAGTCCGTCGCCTCGGCCAGGGCGTCGACGGCTTCGGTCAGGGATTCCCGGATGGCTCCCGTATCGTCGCCCGTATCTTCCCCCTGGGCCTCGGCGAGAGGTCCGTCCAGGGCCCGCATGTCGGCTATCAGGGCCTGGGCGGTAACGCCGTCCTCGCGGGCCACCTTGCGGCCGATCAGGTCCATGGCCTGGATGCCGTTGGTGCCTTCGTAAATGGCGGCGACGCGGATGTCGCGGAGGAATTGCGGCGCCCCCGATTCCTCGATATAGCCGGCGCCGCCGAGGACCTGGATGCCGGTGTTGGCGACCTCGATGCCGGTGTCAGTGCTCCACGCCTTGACCACTGGGACCAGAAGATCCACCAGCGCCTGACTTTCCTTGCGTATGCCCTCGTTCTCATGGCGCTTGGCGGCGTCGAGGGCGGCGGCGACGTAATAGGCCAACGCGCGGGTGGCCTCGGTCTGGGCGCGCATGGACAGCAACATGCGCCGGACGTCCGGGTGGCGGTCGATGGCAACGGATTCATCGGTTCCATCAAGTGCCTGGCCCTGTTTGCGTTCGGCGGCATAATCCCGGGCGTGCTGATAGGCGCGCTCGGCGACGCCGACGCCTTCCAGCCCGATGGCCAGCCGCGCGTTGTTCATCATCGTGAACATGTATTCAATCCCCCGGTTTTCCTCGCCGACCAGGTATGCTTCGGCGCCGCCGTCGTCGCCGAAGGACATGACGCAGGTGGGGCTGGCGTTGATCCCCATCTTATGTTCGAGCGACACGCACCTGAGGTCGTTGCGGTCGCCCAAGGCGCCGTCGTCCTTGACCAGGAACTTCGGCACCACGAACAGCGACAACCCCTTGATGCCGTCCGCGCCGTCCGGCGTGCGGGCGAGCACCATGTGGACGATGTTTTCGGTGAAGTCGTGTTCGCCGTGGGAGATGAAGATCTTCTGGCCGGTAATCAGGTAACGCTCGCCTTCCCTGACCGCCTGGGTCCGGATCTGGGACAGATCGGAGCCGGCCTGGGACTCAGTCAGGTTCATGGTCCCGGTCCACACGCCGGACACCAGTTTTTCCATGAAAACCGCCTTGAGGCCGTCGGAACCGTGCACCGACAAAAGCTCCACCGCCGCCTGGGTCAGCGTCGGGCACAGCGCCAAGGCCATGTTGGCGGCATGCCAGATTTCATAAACCGCCGTCGTCACCAGATAGGGCAGCCCCTGGCCGCCGTAATCGGGATCGAAGGGGACGCCATTCCAGCCGCCTTCGATGAATTGGACGTAGGCCTCGGGAAAACCCTTCGGCGTGCGGACAACGCCGTTTTCCAGTTGGCAGCCCTCGATGTCGCCGGACCGGTTGAGCGGCGCCAGGACTTCGGCGCCCAGCTTGCCGGCTTGTTCCAGGATTGCGTCCACCAGGTCGGGGAATACCTCCTCGAAACCCGGCAATTGGGCGACGGCGTCGAGGTCCGCCAGCTCGTTCAAAACGAACCGCATGTCGTCCAGGGGCGCCCGGTATTCGGTCATCGCCAGTTGTTCCCGCCTGATGGGAGCCAATGAACACCAATCGCCCGGTAGTGTCCAGGGCGCGCCAGGGCGGGCGAAAAGGGGGCGTTACGGCTTCGGCGCCAGTCGGCCTCTGGTCGCCTTCCAACCGTCGATGCCGCCTTCCAGATAGCGGGCATCGATGCCGAGCCGGCGCAACTCTTCGCTGGCCCCCTGGCTGACTTCATGGCCGCGGACGCAATAGCAGACGACCGGCCGGTCCCCATCCTTGTCCACGTTCAGGTCGCCGACCAATCCGGAGGCCCAGTCGTCGATCGTCGCCGGGTCTCGCCAAGCCGGCCCGGCGATGACGACGGTATCCTCGTCATAGGCTGGCTTCTTGCGGACGTCGAGGATGGTGACGTCGCCCATGTCGGCCAGTTCCTCAGACGTAATTGATGTCTGCATGATTGAGAACTCCTTTTTCGCTTAAAACACCATAACCCGGGCGAGCCCGAAGGCGGCGCCGATGACGACCAGCCACGGCACCGATATCCGCCCCGACGCCAGCAACGCGAACGCCACGGCGCCGGCGGCGACGGCCGTCCAGTCGACGGCGCCACCGCCGGGAATAAGCACGGCCTTAGCCAGGAACACGGTCAGGTTAAGAATGACGCCGACGACGGCGGCGGTGATCGCCTCGAGGGCGCTTTTCGCCCAAGCCAGGGCCTGCAGGCGTTCGATGTAGGGGGCGCCGGCGATGATGAACATAAACGACGGCAGGAAGGTGACATAGGTGGTCAACAGCGCCGCCATAAGCCCCGCCGCTGCCGGTGACAATCCCGCCGCGCCACCGTTCCAGCCACCGAAATAACCGACATAGGTGGTCACCAGGATCAGCGGTCCCGGGGTCGTTTCGGCCAGCGCCAGGCCGTTGATCATCTCACCCGGCGTCAGCCAACTGTACGTGTTGACCCCGGCCTCGGCGATATAGGGCAGCACCGCGTAGGCGCCGCCGAAGGTGACGAAGGCGGCGGTGGTGAACAGCCGCGCCACGTCGGCGAAAGGCTGGGCGCCCAGTATTTGGACGACGGCGATGACCGGAATCGCCCACAGGCTCGCGAACACGGCGACGATGATGGCCAACCGCCTTAACTCACCGCCGGCGCTCCGCGTCTCGGTGGCCGCTTCGGGCGCCGCGTCATCGCCGTGGCCGGCGGCGGAAAACCGGATCGACGGCATCCGGGCGGCGACGATACCGATAACGCCGGCGCCGAGGACAACGGCCGGGAACGGCACGCCTAGGAAGTAAAGGGCGACGAAGGCGGCCGCCGCCATGATGACGCCGGCCGGGGTGTTGCACGTGCGCCGCCCGATCCGCCACAGCGCCTGCAGGACAATGGCCACCACCACCGGCTTGACGCCGAGGAACGCGGCCTTGATCAGCGTGCTATCGCCATGCGCCGCGGCCATCCAGGCCAAGAACACGATCAGAAAAACGCCGGGGACGACGAAGGCGGTGCCGGCGACGACGGCGCCCTTGACGCCGTGCAGGCGCCAGCCGATGTAGGCCGCCAATTGCTGCGCCTCCGGCCCCGGCAACAGCATGCAGTAGTTGAGCCCACGCAGGAACGCGCCCTGGTCGATCCAGCGCCGCTTATCGACACATTCGGTCTGCATGATGGCGATCTGCCCGGCCGGGCCGCCGAAGCTGATGAAGCCGAGCTTAATCCAGAACCGCGCCGCGTCGGCAAAGGAAACCTGTTGGTGTTGGGAAATATTTTCGCCGCCCACGTTCACCCCTCCTTTCCACGGCCCGTCCGGGGCCGGTGAATCAAAGGGCAGAACTTGGGCGGCGTCATCGGGGGGCCGCCTTGGCATCGCCGGGCGTCTGCCACGAGCCCGGCGGGGATTTCATAGCGAAAACGGGGCGCGCGCGCAAGTGGAATGTCGACGCGGTTATGCGGCCGGCGGCGGCTGCTCGCGGGTAAAGACCCAGGATTTTTCGTCCGACAGCTCGGGCCGGTAGGCATAGCCGTCCTCGACGAAGGATTTGAGCTGATGCGGCGATTCCAGCCGGTTCTTGATGATGTACCGCGCCATGGCGCCCCGCGCGCGTTTGGCGAACATGCCCAAAACCTTGGCGACGCCGAACTTGACCTCCTTGAACACCGGCGTGATGATCGGGCCCTTGAGGTCACTTACACGGACCGCCTTGAAGTATTCTTTCGACGCCAGGTTGATGACGCTGGAGTCCGGCTGCTTGGTGATCACCTCATTGACCGCCGCCGTCAGCCGTCCATCCCAAAACCCATACAGGTCACCGCCGTGGGGGGGGCGGAACCTGGCCCCCATCTCCAGCCGGTAGGGCTGGATCAGGTCAAGCGGCCGGAGCAGCCCGTAGAGGCCCGACAGGATGCGCAAATGATCCTGGGCGAACGCCATATCGTCCCTGTCCATCCTTCCGGCGTCGAGCCCGACGTAAGTGTCGCCGTTGAACACCAGCGCCGCCTGCTTGGCGTTGGCGGTTGTGAACGGGGTCGAAAACGCCCGGAACCGCTGAAAGTTGAGGTCCGCCAGCTTGTCCGACAGCTTCATCGTCCGGACCAGGTCCCGGCGGCTAAGCCCGCGCGCCATTTCCACTAGCACTTCCGATTGTTCGAGGAATTCGGGCTGGCTGTGTTCACCCGGCGGGGCCTCGGTTTCGAAATTCAGTTTCTTGGCGGGAGAGATGATGGCAAGCATGGGTTCGGGTCCATCTAGGCGGTTGGGGGCCGGAAAGGTTCGTGCTTTGATATAGACACTTTGCCGATGATCGCAAAGGGGGAAAGGGGGAAAAACGTGATCGACGTCTACGGCCTCGGGAACTGCGACACCTGCAGGAAGGCGCTGAAGTGGCTAGCCGAAAATAACCTCGAGCACCGCTTTCATGATTTCCGCCGGGACGGCCTGGACAGGCAAAAGCTCGGCCGATGGATCGCCGCCGGCGGCTTGGAAACGCTGTTGAACCGGCGCTCCACTACTTGGCGCGGGCTTGCCGATACCGACAAGGACGCCACCGACGGAGCCAAGGCGGCGGCCCTGATGGCGGCCCATCCAGCGCTGATCAAGCGCCCGGTGTTCGAAGCGGCGGGCCGCGTCATCATCGGCTTTAAGGACGAGCAGAAGAAGCTGCTGGCCGGTTGACGCCCGGGCCCTAAAGCACCTTGCCCGGGTTCATGATGCCCTTGGGGTCGAGGACCACTTTCAGGACCTTCATCAGGTCCAGTTCGGGGCCGGTCTTGTAACGCTTA
>PTLK01000005.1 GCA_002938075.1 Alphaproteobacteria bacterium MarineAlpha3_Bin3 | reverse complement strand
CAAAATGGAAAAAAAGATTAAAAAAAGTAAAAAACGAAATAATATTACAAAAAACACCCAGTATTATTTGCTTCATAGGGTGGTAATAACCTTTATGGGTTTACGATCTCCAAAATTCTTTTGGTTCTCAACTGCTTGGTAAATTCAGGCAATTGGGGAGACAGGTGAGTGAGATAGAACTTCTCCAACATCATCACCGATGTCCGAGCATTTTTCGCAAGACCGAAAAGGTCATTTCCACCAGATTTCAGTATTTGGAAACACAACGCAGAATGTCGCAATGAGTAGGTCGTGTGCTTCTGTCCGTAACTATCTGTCTCTAGTTCTGCGTGATTACACAACACCCTGAACTTCCTTGAAACTCTATCAGCAACCCACCTCTCTCTGTCCCTGATATGGTTGAAGAAGAGATAGTCATTAGCACCATCGTGTCTCGTTAATATTTTTCGTCTGTATAAATCTGCTGCAACCTCGGTGCTGGTGCTGTCTATCGTTCCTTTTGCCTTCATGGTCTTTGGGTTTGGAACGGAAATGACCAGTTGCTCGATGCCATCCTGTTCCAAGAACCGAATATGCTTGTTTTGAAGAAACTTCCATTCACTTGGACGAAGAAACGTATGAATCATAAAAACGATAAAGTCGTACATTTCATCCCACTCAAACTTATCATCACCTGTTGGATTATCTCGTAAATCCCTGCAGGCAGATAATAGTTGTTTGTATTCTTCTGGTGAGAACCACGGACGAGGATTATCTTTTCGTTTGATGGGAGGCAAACTTGGGATGTAGTTAATTGTTCCATCCCGTTCTGCCTCCTTCAACACCTTACGAACCAGAATCACATATTTTTTGAGTGATGATTGAGACAGGTTTTTTTCGTTGTTCAGATCGTGGATAAACCGGTCAACGGTGTTGTAGTCAATTTTGGAAATATGAAGTGAACCGAGAGCAGGAAGAAGGTCGTTGTTTAATTTAAGGGTATCCTGATAAAGCATATCAGGGTCTAACTCTCCTCTTGAAATCTGCCTCTTTTGTGATTCCTGTAATTTATCGGCATATACGGAAAATGACTGTGATCCAATATCCTTAAATGCTCTTTTCTCTAAAAGTCGGTCTTCATACCAAGTGATAGCAAATTCCTCTGCGTGTGCGAGTTTTACGCATCTAGTGGATTTCTTTACACCAGATGACGCACCACCACGAATATACATTCTCACATACCAGTATTTTGATGCTGGCATACGAAAGAGTTTAAGTGTTTCTGGATAACCACGGATGGTTCTAATTTCCGTGGGATTGTGTCTGCTTCTTGGAGATTTGACCCCTACCATCCCATTATTATGTTGGTAGGTAGTTGGTAGGTCAATAGAAATTAATTATATAATAAATTCAATATGTTATAGTGAATTGAATGGTTTTCGAGACCGCCCCATTCGACCACTCTGGCACCTCTCCGATAAGATTTCCGTTCGCCCTCCCTATTACCCCTAATATAATAAGTGTCGGAGGCCGGGCCTCACCGCGGGCGGAGAGTAGCCGAAAGCCTATGCTCCGGCAAGCGGCCGACCCCGGCTTGGGGCCGTTGACAACGGCGGTTTTGCGGCTATAGTCCGGCCTCTCGGGTGAGGCCTGTTGCGGGAATCGATGGGCTTTTTTTTGTTAACGGAATTCCAGAGGCTTAAATGTTCGCAGTCATCCGCACCGGCGGAAAGCAGTACCGGGTCGCCAAGGACGACACCATCGTCGTCGAGAAGCTGGCCGGCGACCCCGGCACCATGGTCGAATTGTCCGAGGTGCTGATGATCGGCAGCGGCAAGTCGGCGAGCATCGGTTCACCCTTAGTCGACAAGGCCGCCGTGTTCGCCGAGGTGGTGGAACAGTCCCGAGCCGACAAGATCATCGTGTTCAAGAAGCACCGGCGCAAGAATTACCGCCGCACCCGCGGCCACCGCCAGCAGCAGACGGTGCTGCGCATCCTCGACGTCAGCCCGACGGGGGCCAAGCCTAAAGCCGTTGCCAAGGCTAAAGCGGCGCCCCAGGGGACTCCCAAGGTGACGCCAAAACCGGCAGCCAAGCCCGAGCCCCAGAAGGAAACTAAGAAGGAAGCCAAGAAGCCCGAGGCCAAGAAGCCCGCCGCCAAGCAGGAAGCCAAAAAGCCGGGGGCCAAGAAAGCGGCGACCAAGAAGCCGGGGGCCAAGGCGCCGGCGAAGAAAAAGCCCGCGGCGAAGAAAAAAGCGGCTCCCCAGGGCAGGAGCAAGGGCAAAGGCAAGTCGAAAGAGTAGGTGAGAGATGGCACATAAAAAAGCAGGCGGCAGCTCGCGCAACGGCCGCGACTCCATCGGCCGGCGGCTGGGGGTCAAGAAATTCGGCGGCCAGATCGTCATCCCCGGAAACATCATCATCCGCCAGCGCGGCACCAAGTACCACGCCGGCGAAAACGTCGGCATCGGCAGGGACCATACCCTTTTCGCCACCGCCGGCGGGCGGGTGAAGTTCGAGCACAAGGCCAAGGGCCGGGTCTATGTGGCGGTGGACCCGGGATCGTAAGTAAAGGGATTGCAGCCGTTCGTTCGCGCATCTAAGGGGAATGGCTGGCCGTTCCCCTTTTTTCGTGGGTAAATTATCGTTGGGTTTGGACGAATTTCGATGAAGTTCCTGGACGAAACGAAAATCTTTGTCAAAAGCGGCGACGGCGGCGACGGCTGCGTCAGCTTCCGGCGCGAGAAGAACGTCGCCATGGGCGGTCCCGACGGCGGTGATGGTGGGCGCGGCGGCGACGTGGTGCTGGAAGGCTCGGGTTCCCTCAACACCCTGATCGATTTCCGTTACAAGCAGCACATCAAGGGCGGCCGCGGTGGTCACGGGATGGGCAAGAACCGCACCGGATCGAAGGGCAAGAGCGTTACCGTCAAGATCCCCGTCGGCACCCAGGTCTTAGAAGAGGACCGAAAAACCCTGCTTGCCGACATCACTGAGGCCGGGCAGCAGGTGGTCATCGCTAGGGGCGGCGACGGCGGCTTCGGCAACACGCATTTCAAGTCGGCCACCAACCAGGCTCCGCGCCGCGCCAATCCCGGCTATCCCGGCACCGAATTCTGGCTGTGGCTGCGCCTGAAGCTGATCGCCGACGCCGGGCTGGTGGGGCTGCCCAACGCCGGCAAATCGACGCTGTTGGCCGCCGTCAGCCGGGCGCATCCGAAAATCGGCGATTATCCCTTCACCACCGTGCACCCCAACCTGGGCGTCGTCTATATCGGTGACAGGACCGGCGGCGACGAATTCGTGCTCGCCGACCTCCCCGGCCTGATCGAGGGCGCCAACGAAGGCGCCGGACTGGGTACCCGGTTCCTCGGCCATGTGGAGCGCTGCCGGGTGCTTGTGCACCTGATCGACGGTACCCTTGATGACGTCGCCGGCGCCTATCAAACCGTGTGCCGCGAGGTCGAAGCCTACGGCGGCGGCCTGGCGGAAAAGCCCAAGCTGGTGGTGCTCAATAAGGCGGACTCGCTGAGCGATAAAGACAAGGCGGAAAAACAAGAACTACTGGCCCTGGCCTCGGGCGCCGAAGTGGCGGTGATCTCGGGGATCTCCGGTGACGGCCTGCAAACGCTGATGGCCGTCCTTTTTGGCGTCATCGGGCGGCAAACGGAATCAACCCAACCAAAACGGGCCTTCGCGCCATGAGCGACAAGCAAAGCCTGGACACAAGCCGCCGGATGGTGGTCAAGATCGGCTCGGCGCTGCTGGTCGACCAGGACCAGGGCGCGGTCCACTACGCTTGGCTCGAGGCCTTGGCCGAGGACATCGCCGGCCACGCCAAGCAGGGCCGGGAAATCATCATCGTCTCGTCGGGTGCCATCGCCGTCGGGCGCCGCTACCTGGACCTGCCGGCCGGCCCCCTGAAGCTGGACGAAAACCAGGCCGCGGCGGCCACCGGCATGGCGCGCCTGGCACATGCCTATCAAGAGGTGCTGTCCCTTCACGACCTGACCGTAGCCCAGGTGCTGTTGACGCTCGACGATTCCGAAAACCGGCGCCGCTATATCAACGCCCGCAACACGCTCGACGCCCTACTAAAGCTGGGCGCGGTGCCGCTAATCAACGAAAACGACACGGTCGCCACCGACGAAATCCGTTTCGGCGACAACGACCGCCTGGCGGCCCGGGTGGCGGCGATGATCAGCGCCGACACCTTGGTTTTGTTGTCGGACATCGACGGCCTCTATACCGCCGATCCCCGCCACCATAAGGACGCCGCCATCATCCCCGAGGTCACCGAGATCACGCCCAAGATCGAGGCCATGGCCGGCCAGGCGCCCGCCGGCGATAGCAAGGGCGGCATGGTGACCAAGCTGGCGGCGGCCAAGGTGTGCCTGGCCAACGGTTGCCGGATGGTGATCGCCGACGGGCGGGGAAACCATCCCCTGAAACGCATTGAGGACGGCGCCAACGTCACTTGGTTCCTGCCGTCGGGGACACCGAAGTCGGCGCGCAAGCGCTGGATCGCCGGCGCCTTGAACCCGGCAGGCGCCGTGGTGCTGGATGCCGGTGCGGTACGGGCGCTGGGGTCGGGCAAAAGCCTGCTGCCGGCCGGCGTCGTCGATATCGAGGGCGATTTCCAGCGCGGCGACGCGGTGGTCGTCAAGTCCACGGACGGGCGCGAACTGGGCCGGGGCCTGTCGGCCTATTCGGCCGCCGACGCGAGGCGCATCATGGGCTACAAAACCAGTGAAATCGAAGCCCTTCTCGGCTACCGTGGCCGCGACGAAATGATCCACCGCGACGACTTGGTGCTGGGTTGAGGGGGCGGACATGGACGCCACTGAAAAAGAAAAAATCCCCCAGTTGATGGCCCGTATCGGCGCCGCCGCCAAGGCCGCCGCCCGGGCGCTTGCCCTTGCGCCCACCGAGGCCAAGAACAAGGCCCTGACCGAAGCGGCCCAAAGCCTGCGCCGGCGCAAGAACGAAATTCTCTCGGCAAACGCCAAGGACATGGCGGCGGGCGAGGATAAGGGCCTGAGCGCGCCGATGCTGGACCGCCTGGCGCTGACCGACGAGCGCCTCGAAGGCATGGCCACGGGGTTGGACAAAATCGCCAAGCTCGACGATCCCATCGGCACCGTGCTCGAGGACCGTGAACGCCCCAACGGCCTCCGTATCCAACGCGTGCGCGTGCCGCTCGGCGTCATCGGCGTGATCTACGAATCGCGGCCCAACGTCACGGCGGACGCCGGCAGCCTGTGCCTGAAGGCCGGCAACGCGGTGATCCTGCGCGGCGGCTCGGAAAGCTTCCATTCGTCGCGCGCCATTATGGAATCGTTCGACCACGGCCTGAAGGCCACCGGCCTGCCCGAAGCCTCGATCCAACTGGTGCCGACCACCGACCGCCACGCCGTCGGCGAAATGCTGACAATGACCGACACCATCGACGTCATCGTGCCGCGCGGCGGCAAGTCGCTGATCGAACGGGTCACTGCGGAAAGCAAGGTGC
The DNA here is from genome assembly GCA_002938075.1 of Alphaproteobacteria bacterium MarineAlpha3_Bin3. GTDB lineage: Bacteria > Pseudomonadota > Alphaproteobacteria > Rhodospirillales > Casp-alpha2 > Casp-alpha2. The sequence continues at coordinate 23,028 of PTLK01000005.1, read as the reverse complement.
CGCTGTTCAAACACCTGGAAGGCATCTGCCATTCCTACGTCAACGCCGACGCCGACCCCGACATGGCGCGCAAGGTGGTGTTCAACGCCAAGATGCGCCGCACCGGCATTTGCGGCACCACGGAAACCCTGTTGATCGACCGCGCCGCCGTCGAGCTCATGTTGTCCCCCATCGTCGACGATTTGACCGAGGCCGGCTGCGAGGTGCGCGGCGACGCCGAATCGCAAGCCGCGGATCAACGCATCATCCCCGCCAGCGACGAAGACTGGAACACCGAATACCTGGATTCTATCATCTCGGTCAGGGTCGTCGACGGCGTCGAGGAGGCCATCGAACACATCGACAAACACGGCTCCCAGCACACGGACTGCATCATCACCGCCAACAAGGAAGCGGCGGATACCTTCGTTAAAAAGGTCGACAGCGCCATCGTCCTGGTCAACGCCTCGACCCAGTTCGCCGACGGCGGCGAGTTCGGCATGGGGGCCGAGATCGGCATCTCCACCGGCAAGCTGCACGCCCGCGGCCCGGTCGGCGTCGAACAGTTGACGAGCTCCAAATACATAGTCCGGGGCGACGGCCAAATCCGGCCGTGATCGACGCTCTGTTCGAGACGGTTCCGCCGTGGCGCTGAAGCCAAGCCCCCCCGCCGCCGGCAGGCGGCCCCGCGTCGGCCTGTTGGGCGGCTCCTTCAACCCGGCCCACATCGGCCACCTGCACATCAGCCGCCTGGCGCTCGATCTGCTTAAATTGGACGAAATCTGGTGGCTGGTGTCGCCGCAAAACCCCCTGAAGCCGGAAGAAGGCATGGCATCGCTGGCCGATCGCCTGAACAGCGCGCGGGCCATGGCCCGGGGGCGCAACCTCTGGGTCACCGACATCGAAGGGGAAATGGGTACCCGGTTCACCACCGAGACGCTGAAGGCGCTAAAGGGCCGGTTTCCCAGACACCGGTTCGTCTGGATCATGGGCGCCGACAACCTGATCGATATCTGGCGCTGGAACGACTGGACGACGATTTTCGAAACCGTTCCCGTTGCGGTTTTCGCCCGCCCCACCTATTCTTTCAGGGCGCTTGTGTCGAATGCCGCCAAGCGGTTCGCCCACCACCGGTTGAACGAATCCCGGGCCGCCGCCCTGGTCGACACGAAACTTCCGGCCTGGGTTTTTCTGCATATCCCGCTGAGCACCGTCTCAGCTTCCAGAATCCGGGGCGGAACCCGAGGCAGGCGAAAAAAAGGATTTGGAGAGTTAAAGTAGAGAAAGAGAAAAAAGGAGGCCAACCATACCAAGAAAAAAAACAATGCCACCGGCAGTGGCTGAATTGCTGAAGCTGGTGCAAGCATCCCTCGACGACGACAAGGCGGAGGACGTTGTCGTCATCGATCTCGCCGGCAAGACCGAAATCGCCGATTTCATGGTCATCGCCAACGGCACTTCCAAACGCCAGGTCGGCGCTATGGCCGACCACCTGCAGCGAAAAATCAAAGCATCGGGGCTTAAAGGCCTAGCCACCGAGGGCCTGGACAACTGCGACTGGGTGTTGATCGACGCCGGGGACGTGATCGTCCACCTGTTCCGGCCGGAAGTGCGCGATTTTTACAGCCTCGAAAAGATATGGACCCGGCCGGGGACCGGCCGCGACGCCGCTTCGGGGGTGGGCGCCTGAATTCCCCGCCACAGCCTATGAGGGAGCAAAGGCCATGCGACTGACCGTCGCCGCCGTCGGCAGATGGAAAGCCCGGGGGAAAGCCGGGGGCAAGGCCGGGCCCGAACGCGAGCTCTTCGAGCATTATGCTCGCCGCATCACGTTCCCCTTCGAACTCAAGGAAGTAGAGGAGAAAAAGCGACTTCCTCCGGCGGCCTTGAAAAAGCGCGAGGGAGAACTGCTGCTGGCCCAGGCGCCCGACGGCGCGGTGATCGTGGCGCTCGACGAAAAGGCAAAGCCGCTGACCAGCGTCGGCCTGGCGAAAAAGCTGGGGGCCTGGCGGGACGACGGCGTCAAGGACGTGGTGTTCATGATCGGCGGCGCCGGGGGCCTGCACGGGGCGGTCAAGAAACGCGCCCAATTGGCTCTCAGTTTCGGCGCCGTGACCTGGCCGCACTTGCTCACCCGGGGCCTGTTGGCGGAACAAATCTACCGGGCTGAGAGCATCCTCTCCGGCCATCCCTATCACCGGGAATGAAGGGCCGGGCTTCTGTCCTTATGTCCGCTATGAGCCGTCCCAGGGGGAGGACCGCCGAAACACGCCCAAATTCTTTGAAAACAGCCGCCCAGAGCCCCCGGACAGCCACCCGATAACCACTAAATGTCCACTGAATGACTACCCGATGCCGACCGCTTGCCCACCGTTTGCCGACCGATGTCCACCAATGCCCACCCCGGGCATCCGGGCCGATGGAGGGGGGGCGGAAAACGGCGCTGGAAACCGCCCTGGTTCCGGCCTAGAGCACGTCAAGTTTAAATGGAATCATTCGGACTTGGTGGGCTCTGGTTGCGGGGTTAAGCCGCAACCCGCCGCGCAGCGGGCGTGAGCCCCCATGGCGCATGAACGGGCGTCTGAACGCAGGGTAGATGGTGTGAGCACGATCAACCCTGAAACGCTATAGGGCTCACTGGCAAGGGGGCAGGCGTTAACGCTCTAGTAACCGTGCCGGCGCTATCGTATTTTGCGGTGAAACACTTATATTACGGTCATGTCTGAATCTGGAAATCCGGCCCCGCGCCCCCGGCCTATCGTGCTTTGCGTGCTCGACGGTTGGGGAGAACGCGAGGAAACCGATCATAACGCCATCGCCCTCGGCCAGACGCCTCACTGGGACCGGCTCATGGCTTCGGTGCCGCGCGCGCGCCTGGATGCGTCCGGCGAACAGGTCGGGCTGCCGGCCGGGCAGATGGGGAATTCCGAGGTCGGGCACATGAACCTGGGTGCCGGGCGCATCGTCATCCAGGATCTGCCCCGCATCAACGCCACCATCGCGGCCGGCGAACTGGCGGGAAATCCTCGCCTTGGGCAATTCATCGAAAAACTGAAGAAAAGCGGCGGCACGTGCCATCTGATGGGGCTGGTCAGCCCGGGCGGCGTACATTCCCATCAGGACCATTTCCCGGCCCTGGCCGCCATCGTCGCCGGGGCCGGAGTGCCGGTGGCTGTGCACGCCTTTCTCGACGGCCGCGACACACCGCCGAAAAGCGCCAAGGATTTCCTGACGGCGCTTGGCGTGGCGTTGCAAGAGGCCGACGGCTCGGAACGCATCCTCGTCGCCACCGTTTGCGGGCGCTATTACGCTATGGACCGGGACCGGCGTTGGGATCGCATCGAAAAGGCCACCCGGGCCCTTGTCGAGGCGTCCGGCGACCGGGTGGTGGACCCCATAAACGCCGTCCAGGCCAGCTACGCCCAGGGCGTCACCGACGAATTCATGGTCCCGACGGTGATCGGCGATTATCCCGGCATGAACGACAGCGACGGCCTCCTGATGGCCAATTTCCGCGCCGATAGGGTGCGCCAGATTCTTAGCGCCCTGGCCGAACCCGGTTTCGGCGAATTCGAGCGGGCGAAAGCGCCTGATTTCCCGGCCCTTCTCGGCATGACCGAATATTCTTCGGCCCTGAACGGCCTTTTCGGCACCCTGTTCCCGGCCGAGGTCCTGGAAAACATCCTCGGCCAGGTCGTCGCCGATAACGGCTTGACCCAGCTCCGCATCGCCGAGACGGAAAAATACGCCCACGTGACGTTCTTCCTCAACGGCGGGCGCGAAGAGGAATTCCCCGGCGAGGAACGAATCCTGGTGCCGTCGCCCAAGGTCGCGACCTATGACCTGAAGCCCGAGATGTCGGCCGACGAGGTCACCGACAACCTGGTCCGGGTCATCGGCGAAGGCGGTTTTGACCTCATCGTCGTCAATTACGCCAACGGCGACATGGTCGGCCACACCGGCGTCCTGGAGGCCGCCGTCAAGGCCGCGGAATGCATTGACCGCTGCCTCGGCCGCCTGGAAGAGGCGGTCACGGAAGCCGGCGGCGTGCTGTTGATTACCTCTGATCACGGCAATTGCGAAAGCATGCTGGATGAAGATGCCGATCAACCCTACACGGCGCACACCATGAACCTGGTGCCGGTGTTGATGGTCAACGCGCCGGATGGGGTGGGGGGACTCCGCGACGGGCGTCTTTCGGACATCGCGCCGACGGTTTTGGAGCTTCTGGGGCTGGCGCTACCGGACGAGATGACCGGGCGCTCCTTGATCGAAGCCGCCGGCGCCAAACCCGCCGCGGCCCAATAGGGTAGGCCGGTGGACATGAATATCAATAAAATTCAATGCATTAATGGGATCCGGGCTTTTGTCGCCGCAATGTTGTTGGCGACCGTCTGGGTGGTTCCGGCGGTGGCGGCATCCGACAAGGCCCCCGACGGCAAGGACGCCAGCAAACGCCTCGAAGAGGTCAAGCGCGCCCTCGGCGAAGGCCGCGAAAAGGCGCGGCAACTGAAGAACAAAGCCCAGGCCATCGAACGGGACTTGGCGACGCTGCGCCGCGACATGGTCGCCGCCGCCCACATCATCCAGGAACAGGAACGCCGGGCGACGGGGCTAGTCAAGGCGCTGGTCAAATTGAAGGCCGAGGAACAGGCCAAGTTGGCCCGGCTCGCCGCCCGGCGCGTGCAACTGGCCGGTATCCTGGTTGCCCTGCAGCGGGTTGCCCGCTATCCGCCGGAAGCCCTGATAGCCCAGCCTATGCCCCCCGCCGATACGGTGCGCAGCGCTATTCTGCTGCGCGCCGTGGTGCCTGAAATCGAGAACCGGGCGCACCGCCTGCGCGACGACCTCGAGGGCCTGTCCCAGGCGCGGCGCGAGATGGCGGAAAAAAAGACCCAACTGGCCAATATCACCGCCGGCCTGGAAAGCGAGCACCAGCGATTGGCGGTGTTGTTCGGTCAGAATACCGCGCTCAAGCACCGGACATTGGCTGAAAGGCGGACCGAGGCCCGCCGCTTGAAGTCCTTGGCCGGCAAGGCGGCGACCCTGCGTGAGCTATTGAACCGTTTGAGCAAGTCGCCCCGGATCGCGCCCCGGCGGCAACGTCCCGAGGCCGAAAGAAGGCCACCCCCCGAAACCGGCGCAACCGTGGCCGGGCTGCCGGCCGGGCTGACGGGGGCACCGATCAGCGGCCAGCGCGGGAAACTGCCGCCACCCGCGGTCGGGCGTATCGTCGGCCGGTATGGTCAAACGACACGGACGGGCCTAACCAAGAAGGGCATTTCCCTGCAAACGGCCTCCGGGGCCCAGGTCGTGGCCCCTTATGAAGGGCGCGTCGTTTATGCCGGTATATTCCGTGGATATGGGGAACTCTTGATCATCGAACACGGCGAGGGATATCATAGCCTTCTTTCCGGCCTGGCCCGGATCGACGGCACGATGGGCCAGTGGGTTGTGGCCGGTGAACCCGTCGGCGTCATGGGCCGTCCCGATAACGCAAAACCGGTCCTCTACGTCGAACTCAGGCGCAATGGTCAGCCGATCAACCCGTTACCGTGGCTGTCGGCGCAAAGATAAGGAAAGCGAATGAAAACACGGATATTACTGGCGGCGAGCGCTGTCGCTCTTTTGGTCTTTCCGGCCCAGGCCGCCGAGACAAAGAAAAACGATGCCGATACCTATCGGCTGCTGAACCTTTTCGGCGACGTTTTCGAGCGCGTCAGGTCCGATTACGTGGAAGCGCCGACGGACCAGCAAATGATCGAGGCCGCGATCACCGGCATGCTGTCGGCGCTGGACCCCCATTCGTCCTACCTTAATGCCAAGAGTTTCCGCGACATGCAGGTCAATACCCGGGGCGAGTTCGGCGGCCTCGGTATCCGCGTCACCATGGAAGGCGGTTACGTCAAGGTGATCTCGCCGATCGACGACACGCCGGCGTTTCGCGCCGGGATCAAGCCCAGCGATCTGATTTCGCACCTGGACGGCGAAAGCGTCCAGGGCCTGACCCTTAATCAGGCGGTCGAAAAGATGCGGGGCAAGGTCGGCAAGGACATCAAGCTGACCATCCTCCGCGAAGGCATGAAATCCTTCGACGTCACCATCACCCGGGCGGTGATCAAGATTACCTCGGTGCGTTCGAAGGTGGAAGAAAAAGTCGGCTACATCCGGATTACGTCGTTCAACGAGCAGACGGAAAAGGGCCTGAAGAAGGAAATGGCCAAGATCAAGGAAGAGATCGGCAGCGACCTTCAGGGGATCGTCCTCGATTTGCGCAACAATCCCGGCGGGCTTTTGGATCAGGCCATCGCCGTCGCCGACGCCTTCCTGGACAAGGGCGAAATCGTTTCGACCCGGTCCCGCCGGCCCGAGGACACGCAACGCTTCAACGCCAAGCCCGGCGACCTGAGCGGTCAACTGCCGATAGTGGTGTTGATTAACGGCGGCTCGGCCTCGGCTTCGGAAATCGTCGCCGGCGCCCTTCAGGACCACCGCCGCGCCGTTATTCTCGGCACCAAGTCCTTCGGCAAGGGCTCGGTACAGACGATCATGCCGTTGCCGGGGCACGGCGCCATGCGCCTGACCACGGCGCGGTATTACACGCCATCCGGGCGTTCCATCCAGGCCAAGGGAATCGAGCCCGACATCAAGGTCGAACAGGCCCGCATCGAAAGCATTGAGACGCTGAAACGGCGCCGCGAATCTGATTTCCGCAACGCCCTCGATAGCGGTGACAAAAAGGGCAACGGCAAAAAACCGGATGCCAAGCCGCAGGCCGGGAAATCCAAAACCGGCGCCGAGGACGAAAAGCCGGCGGACAAGCAGGATTATCAACTCTCCCGTGCCCTGGATCTTTTGCGCGGTTTGGCGCTGTTATCGGGTAAAATGGTAACGACGACCAATTAACCAGGCGGCCGGGCGTTTATACGCCTGAGGCGGCCCAAACCACCCCGGGGAGAATGAATGGACAGCCAAAGGGGTGAGAACGTGAAGATTACGAAACTGCCGAAACTGCCGGGCCTTCCGAGGTTCCGAAGGTGTTGAAGCTGACGTCCCTGTTCAAGAAGAAGACGGACATCGACGACGACGAACTCGACGACTCCGACGAGGACGCCCGTGACGCCGAGGACGCCGGGGACGCAGAGGACACCGGGGGCGCCAGTGACGCGCCGCCGTCCGATGATGCCGATGACGACGATGACGACCTCGACAAAAAAGATCGACGCAAACCCCTGATGATCGCCGCCGCCGGGGCTTTGGTGCTGTTCGCCGGTATCGCCGGCGGCGCCGGGTGGTGGTATTTCAGCGGCGACGAGGCCGGCTCGGCGAAGACGGCGGCCGAAACCACCGTCAAGACGCGCGATCCTTCCAAGGGGCCGATGGTGGGAATGCCGATGCCGCCCAAACCCGGCACCCTCAACGCCTTTTTGAACCCACACTCCGGTTCGGCCAAAAAACCGGGGACGATGGCGGCCCCTCCCCGGGCCCCGGGAGCCCCTCTCAGCCCACCCCCCGGAGGAACGGCGGCGACCTCCGCGGAGCCTTCCTATGCCCGCACGTCGGGCGATATCGGCGGCCGTTTCGGCGGACGGGCTAATCCGCTTGGTGGATCCCTCAACGCCATTGGCGGCTCGGCCCAGGAAAAGGGCACCGGCCTTACTATCCCGGCGGTGACGTCGGTCACCCTGCGGACCATCCCCAATTACAGCCCCCCCGGCACCCCCTTGGGCCCGACGCCCGACGTCCGCCTGATCGAGAAAAAGGAAGGCCTGCCCGGCCCCCTGCCCATCGTCGGCAAGGACGGCACCGAGCCCTGGCAGGCCTATGCCCGCCCCGATGAGGCCGAAGAACCCGGACTCCGTGTCGCCATCGTCATCACCGGCTTAGGGCTCAGCCGGGCGGCGACCATGTCCGCCATCAACAAGCTGCCGCCGCAGGTCACCTTGGCGCTCGACCCCTACGCCAACGATCTCAGCGATTGGCTGGTGCGCTCCCGACTGGTCGGCCACGAGGTCATGGTGACCCTGCCCATGGAAAGCGAGCGCTTTCCCATCCACGACGCCGGCCCTTATTCGATGAATACCAGCCTCAAGGTGGAGGAAAACATCAAACGCCTGGAGTTGGTGTTGAGCCAGTTCAGCGGCTATTTCGGCGTCGCGACGGTGATGGGGTCGAGGTTCGGCACCTCGGCAAAGCTGCTCGAGCCCGTTCTCGAGGTTTTGAAGGACCGCGGCCTGATGCTGCTTGTCACCGGCCCCCAGAAGGACCTTTTGGCGCCCAAAATCGCCGCCAAGATCGGCCTGCCGCGGGTCGTCAGCGACCTGACCCTCGACGATGAGCCGTCACGCTCCGAGATCGAGATCAAGCTGATGCGGTTGGAGGAAATTATCCGCGAAAGCAAGTTCGCCGTCGCCGTCGCCCGGCCCTATCCGGCCACCATCGCCCGATTGTCGGCCTGGATCAAGAAGTTGGAGGGTAAAAAGATTACCCTGGTTCCGGTTTCGGCATTGGCCACCACAAAGGCCCTGGAGTAATAGGGAACCCCATGAACGGCGAAAAACCGAAGAAGGCGGCCGACCTTCCCTTTCGGCCGGGGGTCGGTGCAATGCTGTTCAACGGCGAGGGAGAGGTTTTCGTCGGCCGGCGTTTTGGCCCCCGGGGCAGCCCACATCGCGGCCCCCGGGGCGCCTACGTCTGGCAAATGCCGCAAGGCGGCATCGATGACGGGGAAACCCCGGCCATGGCGGTGATGCGCGAGCTGGCGGAGGAAACCGGCACTGACAAGGCCGACATCATCGCCGAAACAAAAGGATGGCTGACCTACGACCTGCCCGATGACCTTATGGGCGTGTCGTGGGGCGGCAGGTACCGGGGCCAGACGCAGAAATGGTTTGCGCTCCGGTTCACCGGCGTCGATGCCGATTTCGACCTCAACGCCGACGGCAAGCCGGAATTCACCGATTGGAAGTGGGTCGCCATGGCAGAACTGCCGAGGCTGGTGGTCCCGTTCAAGCGGCGGCTTTACGACGAAATCCTGGCCGAGTTCCAAGACCTGGCGAAACCGAAAGCGACCGGAGCATGACAGGTTTTCGTTTTGGCGACCTCCCGTTGCGGGCCAAAGCCTCCTATGTGGCCCACGCCTTCAAGGCGGCTGCCAAACAGCACCACAGGTGGATGAGGCCGCTTCTGTCCCGTTACATCGACTCCGAAGGGGTGATCTTGGACATCGGCGGCCATGCGGGGCAATACGCCAAGCTTTTTGCCCGTATGGCCAGGCATGGCCAGGTCTATTCCTTCGAGCCCGGCAGCTATGCCTGCTCGATCCTTCGCCTCGCCGTCAGGATCAACGGTTTTTCCAATATCCACTTGGTGGCCAAGGGATTGAGCGATCAACCCGGAAGCCAGGTTCTCAATACCCCGCTCAAGGACAACGGCACTTTCAGGTACGGCTTGGCGCATATGAGCGAGATGGATCGGGCGGGCCTGTATCACCAAGAAGAGGTGCCGGTCACCACCATCGACCGTTTTGCCGCCGACGAAGGCCTCCAGCGCCTGGATTTCATCAAGATGGACGTCCAAGGGTGGGAAATGCGTATCCTCGAGGGCGGCGCCGAAACCATTACCCGCTATCGTCCGGTCATGGTAGTCGAACTCGTCCATGAGCAATTGTCGCAAATCGGCGACAGCCTGCAAGCCGCTTGGGAACTTCTCGAATCATGGGGATACCGGGCCGCCATTTGCATTGACGGAAAGGACCTGACGCCACTTGAGGCGCCTCGGGACGGCGATATTTTTTGGCTGCCGGATTAGGACCTGTCCTGATGCCCATTGCCGGGCCGTGAGCGGACTTTCGGTTTTTCGTCCCGGCCCCTTGACAAGCCCCGTGGACGGGCTTATATTTTTGTTGTTCTGTTTTCGTTCTTACTATCAATTTCGCTCTTTGACATGGTGAATAGCTATAACCCACGCCCCGGCGGCGCCGGAGGACGGCCGCGTCCTTTTGCGTCCGCACATTCCGGCGGCCCCGCGACCTCCCCACTGAGGCTCCCAAGTTTGACCGCCTTTTGCGGCCGCCAAACAGTTTTAAAAACCACCCGTACCCGACCCTCCCCCGGTTACCAATAGGCTACCCAATGATTACCGAATGATTACCCGATGCTTACCGTTTGCACACTGAATGCCGACCGATGCCCACCCCAGGATTCCGGGACGGAAAGGGTTTTATTTTAACTCAAGGACTTGCGGGTTTCAGGGCGGCAGGCGGCGGCGCCTACACCGGCCGGCGATCCCTGAGCGCCTCCCTGAACGCGCCGTCGTCCAGGAAGTCCAGCGGGCCGTTTCCGTCCGGCCAACGGAGCAACCTGTTCTTTCTTGCCCGTTGAAAATGACCAATAGGATAGACGAAATTCCCGACCGAATTTGTTTCGGCATGTAAACGGCCCTTATTATCCTCATCCTGGGTGGCCTGTTGGCCTTCGCCGTCGGCGTCAGCGCCTAGGTGTGGTGGCAGTTGGAGGATGTGGAATTGGGCGTTCACGGAACCATAGCCTTGATTTTGGGCATTGTGTTCACCTTGGCGACGGGGCCGGGCCAGATACGGTTGATGGTTTACAGCCGCAAACACGGACACGACGATAACCTTCGGTAAATGCGGTCACGGCGGGGTTTACGGCGCCCCTTGCATCGGTGCCGGCGATCCCCCATTCTCCGCCGATGAACGAAAAAGCGTTGAAATCGGCCCTAGTTACCGGTGCCGGGCGGCGGATCGGCCGCGCCGTGGCCTTGGACTTGGCGGCTGCCGGCTGGACGGTGGCGGTCCATTACAACCGTTCGGAGGCCGAAGCCCGGGCGGTGGCCGATGAAATTTCCGCCAATGGCTTCAAGGCGGCGACCGTCCAGGCGGACCTCGCCGTCGAAGAAGAAGCGGCCGGGCTGATCGACCGGGCAACGGCGGAAATCGGCCCTTTGGGGTGTCTCGTCAACAATGCCTCGGTGTTCGAGAAAGACACCCCCCAGACAGTGACCAAGGAATCCTGGGAAACCCACATGCAGGTGAACTTGCGCGCCCCGTTTCAGCTCACCCAGGCTTTTGCCGCCGCTCTGCCGGACGGCGTCGAAGGCAACGTCATCAACCTGATCGACCAACGGGTATGGAACGTGACGCTGTATTTCACCTCCTATACGGTCAGCAAGGTGGCGCTTTGGGGGTTGACGCAAAACCTGGCGCTGGCACTGGCGCCGGCGATCCGGGTCAACGCCATCGGCCCCGGGCCGACCCTTCCCAGCATTCACCAGACGAAAGAACAGTTCGAACGCCAATGGTTGGCATTGCCATTCAAACGCCAGGTGTTGCTGGAAGAAATCTGCCGGGCCGTGCAATTCCTTCTTGACGCCCCGTCCATTACCGGGCAGATGATCGTCCTTGACGGCGGTCAGCATCTCGGCTGGGCGCCGGGAAAGTCGGAGGGAAAATTCTCCGAATGAATTGAAATTAAAGAAAAATAAAGCCCAAAGAAGGCCTTCAACTCGAGCCGGGTCAGACCGGCAATAGTCGGAAAAATAAAATGACGCAAAGCCATATCAAACTCGTAAAACCGAACCGCATCGCCGATGCCAAACACGCGCTGCGCCATGTGTTCATCCGCGATCTGATGTTGCCGTGTTCCATCGGCATCCATCACCATGAAAAATTCACCGAACAGCGGGTTCGCATTAATCTTGATTTGGCGGTGCTGGAAGGCGACCGGCCGATCGACGATGACATCCGTAACGTCATTTGTTATGAGCATCTGGCCAGGGGTATCGAAGAGATCGTCGGATGCGGCCACGTCAATCTTGTCGAAACGCTGGCCGAAAATATCGCCGCCATGTGTCTCGAAGACGGCCGGGTAAAGTCGGCGCGGGTCCGAGTCGAGAAATTAGATATAATCGACGATGCAGAAAGCGTCGGAGTGGAAATCGAAAGGTTTAATTCTAAAGTATAAATTCGTTTTTTAAATAGCCTTACTGACGATTCCGAAACAGCCATTTGCTGATAACCGAACCACAAGTTTTGCACAGGCCGTTCAATTGTGTCGGTTTGTGTCTGCTTTATATCAAATTTTAAATTTGACCTTTTGATTCACTCCCTGATATTAAAAAAATTATTTGAATCAATAGGTTAAATTATTGCCTAAAAATTAGGTAATTTAAAAAAAATCTCATTATGTTAAGGGCATGCGGCCGGGAGAAAGGCTTTTCAACAACGTTATCCACAGGCTTCGTGGATAGATGGGGAGCTTTAAAATCAGATCTTAGCCGAAAATAATATAATCCCGCCCCTGACCTCAATCGAAGTTTTCGTAGTGCATACCCGGGTATGACTGAACGGCAAAAACCGACACCCAAAGCGGCCAAATTTTCTTCCGCCGGGGTCCCCGCCGCCGGCGCAACGGTGATCGATGGGTATCTTAAGACCCTGCCCAGCGCGCCCGGGGTCTATCGGATGATCAACACCAAAGGCGACGTGCTTTATGTCGGCAAGGCGAAGAACCTGAAAAAAAGGGTTGCCAGCTACACACGCCCCGACCGGCAACCGAACCGCACCCGGCGCATGATCGCCGAAACCGCCTCCATGGAATTTGTCACCACCCATACCGAGGCCGAGGCGCTGTTGTTGGAAGCCAATCTCATCAAGCGCTATCGGCCACGCTATAACATCCTTTTGCGCGACGACAAATCCTTTCCGTCGATCCTGTTGACCGGCGAACATGCTTTCCCACAGGTCCTGAAGCACCGTGGCGCTGAGAGCCGCAAAGGGGACTATTACGGCCCCTTCGCCTCCGTATGGGCCGTCAACGAGGCCCTGGCAACCCTGCAACGGGCTTTTTTGCTGCGTTCTTGCACCGACACCGTGTTCGCCAACCGCACCCGGCCCTGCCTTTTGCATCAGATCAAGCGCTGTTCGGCGCCTTGCGTCGGGCGAATCAGTGAAGCCGAATACGGGGCCTCGGTCGAGCATGCCCGGGCCTTCCTGGCCGGCGGTTCGCAGAAAATTCAACGCCATTTCTCCCGCCTGATGCAGGACGCCAGCGACGCTGAGGAATACGAAAAAGCGGCCGGTTATCGGGACCGCATTAGGGCGTTGACGCGCATCCAGGCGCACCAGGACATCAACCTTAAGGGCGTCGGCGATGCCGACGTCATCGGCGCCCACCAAGCTGGGGGCCAGACCTGCATCCAGGTGTTTTTCTTCCGCGCCGGGGCCAACTTCGGTAACCGCGCCTATTTTCCCAGCCACGCCCGGGAAAAGGATGCGACGGCGGTGCTGGAGGCTTTCCTGGGCCAGTTCTACGCCAAGGCCCTGCCGCCGAAAACGATCCTCGTCAGCCATCCGCCACCGAACCGGAAACTGCTGGCCGAAGCGCTATCCGTCCGCGCCGGGCGGAACGTTAGCCTGGTTTGGCCCCAGCGCGGCGACAAGCGGAACCTGATCAACCACGTGCTTGCCAACGCCCGCGAAGCGCTCGCCCGGCGCATGGCCGAAAGCGCCTCGCAACGGCGCCTTTTGGAAGGGCTGGCCCAGGCCCTGGACCTGGACGGGGCGCCGGAAAGGATCGAGGTCTTTGATAACAGCCACGTTTCCGGGGCCAAGGCGGTCGGGGCCCTGATCGTCGCCGGGCCCGAGGGCCTGATGAAAAAGGCCTACCGCAAGTTCACCATCCGGGGCGCCAAGCAGTCCGGCGCCCCGGCGGGGAACGACGGCAGGTTTTCGCCGGGCGACGACTACGCGATGATGCGAGAGGTGCTGTCCCGGCGCTTTTCCAGGGCGCTTAAGGAAGAATCGGACCGTACCGCCGGCACGTGGCCTGACTTGGTCCTTGTCGACGGCGGCAAGGGGCAGTTGGGGGTGGCGCTGGAGGTGTTCGAGGATCTGGGGATCGAAGGCGTCACCGTGGCTGCCATCGCCAAGGGCCCGGACCGTCACGCCGGGCGCGAGCGAATATATCTGCCCGGCTGCGAACCCCTAACCCTGCCTCCCCGCGACCCGGTGCTTTTCTTTTTGCAAAGGCTGCGCGACGAGGCCCACCGCTTCGCCATCGGCGCGCATCGGGACAAGCGTTCGAAATCGTTGACGCGCTCGCTGCTGGACGATATCCCGTCCATCGGGGCGAAACGCAAAAAGGCGTTGTTGCACCACTTCGGCGCCGCCAAGGCGGTGACCGAGGCCGGCCGTGCCGACCTGGAGGCGGTGGAAGGAATCAGCAAGGCCACCGCCAACCGTATCTACGAGTGGTTCCATCCGGACGGCTAGTGGCGTCGAGGGTCCGGGGGCGTTAGAATGCGCCACCCTGAAACCGAAGGTGGGACATGGTTATCAATCTGCCGAATATCCTGACGTTTTCGCGGATCGCGGCAATCCCGGTGCTGATCGCCCTGTTGCTGTTCGTCGGCGACCCGACGGGAAGCTGGCTGGCCTTTGCCGCCTATACCTTGGCCTGCATCACCGATTTCTTCGACGGTTACCTGGCCCGCGCCTGGCACCAGCAATCGGCCCTGGGGCGTTTCCTTGACCCGATCGCGGACAAGCTTCTAGTGGCGTCGGTGTTGCTTGTCCTGGTCGGGATTGACCGCATTTCCGGGCTTACGGTGCTGCCGGCGGCGGTCATCTTATGCCGCGAAATCCTGGTGTCTGGCCTGCGCGAATTCCTGGCCCAGGTCCGGGTCAGCGTACCTGTGACGACCATGGCGAAATGGAAAACGACCATTCAGATGCTAGCCCTGGGGTTTCTTTTGGTCGGCCCTTCGGGCCCGGATTTCGGTCCCCTGACCACCACCGATATCGGTGTTTACGGGCTGTGGGGGGCGGCGGTGCTGACGCTGGTGACTGGATACGATTACCTGGTGTCCGGGCTCAGGTATATCAACGAAACCGACAACGCCCCCGCCGCCAAGCGGCCCGCGGCTTCCGAAGCTGTCGACGGGGACAAGGGTGGAAACGCATGAAAACCTTCGGCCTTGTGGGATGGAGCGGCAGTGGCAAGACGACGCTGGTCGCCAAGCTGGTGCCGGAACTGATTGGCCGGGGATTCACCGTGTCGACCATGAAGCACACCCACCACAACTTCGACATCGACAGGCCGGGCAAGGATTCGCACGAACACCGGCTAGCCGGGGCAACCGAGGTGTTGCTCACTGGCGCCAAGCGGTGGGCGCTGCTGCACGAAAACCGGGACGCCCCGGAACCGTCCATCGACGACCTCCTGGCCCGTATGCAGGAGGTCGATCTGGTGCTGATCGAAGGCTTCAAGTCCCACGGTCATGAGAAAATGGAAGTCCACCGGCCCGCCGTCGGCAAGCCGCTGCTGTGTACGGACGATGCGACCATCGTTGCCGTGGCCACCGACGACGACCTCGACGGCTTGTCCGTACCGGTCCTTGACCTTGACAACGTCAAGTCCATCGCCGATTTCATCATCGGCCAAGTGGGTCTCGAGGCTCGGGCCCCGGAAAAAGAAGTCCGCGATGGCGCAGCTTAAGGACGATTGTTTTGCCTTCGGCGGCGAGTTGATGCCGCTGGCCGATGCCCTCGCTATCTTGAGCGACCGCGTGCGCCCAGTGGCGGAGCCCGAAACCGTGTCCCTTCGCCACGCAGCCGGGCGGATCCTGGCCGAAGATATCATTGCCGATTGCGATGTGCCGCCCCACGACAACAGCGCCGTCGACGGCTATGCGGTCTATTTCGACGATCTCGACCCCGACGGCGGAACCCGGCTCAAGGTTTCGGGCCGCATCGCCGCCGGTCACCCCCTGGGCCACCCGGCCGAAAAGGGCGAGGCGTTTCGCATCTTCACCGGCGCCCCGATGCCCGTCGGCACCGACGGCACTAAGGCCAGCGGCCCGGACACGGTGTTCATGGAAGAAGACTGCGAGGAAGACGGCGATTCCGTGATCCTGCCCGCCGGATTGAACCGGGGGTCGAACCGGCGCAACACCGGCGAGGACATCGAAAAGGGTTCCGTCGTCGTCAAGGCTGGGCGGCGGCTCCGGGCCCAGGAAGTCGGCGTCGCCGCCTCCGTCGGACGCTCGGAGGTGGCCGTCTACCGGCCCCTGAAGGCTGCCGTGTTCTCGACCGGCGACGAGGTCCGCGACCCGGGCAGGGACGCGCCCGAGGGCTGCATCTACGACGCCAACCGCTACGCCGTCATCGCGCTTCTGGAAGGGCTGGGGGCGGACGTCACGGACCTTGGCATCCTGGAGGACGACACCAAGGCCATCGCCGGGGCGTTGAAAGACGCCGCATCCGGCCACGATCTACTGGTGACCTCGGGCGGGGTTTCGGCCGGCGAGGAAGATCACGTGCGCGACGCCGTCGAAAGCCTGGGTAAAATCCATTTCTGGCGTCTGGCGATTAAGCCCGGCCGGCCCATTGCCTTGGGCCAGGTCGGCGACGTGGCGTTCCTGGGGCTCCCCGGCAACCCGGTGGCGGCGATGGTGACGTTCATGGTCATCGGTCGGCCCTTGGTTCTGTTGATGTCGGGCATGGCCGAGGTCACCCGGACGTGCTTCCCGGTCGAGGCCGGGTTCGACTACAAGAAGAAGCCGGGCCGGCGCGAATGGGCGCGGGTGAAGCTGGAAAGCAACGGCGACGGGCGGCCGGTGGCGATGAAGTACCATTCCTCGGGCGCCGGCATTCTGACTTCCATGGTCGAAGCCGACGGCCTGGTGGAGTTGCCCGAGGACACGGAAGCCCTGGAAAAGGGCGCCATAGTCAATTTTCTGCCGTTCAACGAGGTCACGGGGAGGTGACAAGATGAAGATTCTTTATTTCGCCTGGCTGCGCGAGAAAGCCGGCATCGGCGAGGAAGACGTCTCGCCGCCCGAGACCGTGACCACGGTGGCGGAGCTGGTGGAATGGATGAAGTCCCGGGGCGGCGGTTTTGCCGAGGCCTTTGCCAATGAAGGCATGGTCCGCGTCGCCGTCAACCAGGAACACGTGCAGACGGACCATCCGGTGGCCGCCGGCGACGAAATCGCCTTTTTTCCGCCGATTACCGGCGGCTGACAAAAGCAGACAGCCCCCGGCGCTTGGGTAGTATAATCGGGCCTGGAAACAAAGGATGAAGCCATGATCAGGGTACAGGCCGAGGATTTTGACGTCGGCCAGGAACTGGAAAAGCTGTCGGACGGCAACCACGGCGTCGGCGGGGTTTGCAGCTTCGTCGGGCTGGTCCGCGACATCGCCGGCGACAAGACGATCGAGGCGATGACCCTCGAACATTACCCGCAAATGACCGAACCGGCCTTGGCCAAGATCGAGGCCGAAGCGCATGATCGCTGGCCGTTGGAGGAAACACTGATCATCCACCGTTACGGGCGGCTGGAACCGGGCGACCGCATTGTGTTAGTGGCCGCCGCCTCGGCCCACCGCGAGGCGGCCTTCGAAGCGTGTCATTTCCTAATCGACTGGCTGAAGACCCAGGCACCGTTCTGGAAGCTGGAAGAAACCCCCGATGGCGGACAGTGGGTGGATGCGCGCTCTTCCGACGGCCGGGCGGCCGAGCGTTGGCTGACCGACAAGCCTCAGGATAAACCCCAGGATAAACCCAAGGGCAAACCCAACGCTGCAGAATAAGGCCATGGCCGACAATCCAGACTGGCCCCGCAAGGCCTACAAGAACGATAAATTCCTCAATTCAAAGGACGCCCGGGGACTGCGCATCCTTTCCGAATACATGGAGCCCGAGGCACGCTTCGAGGAGTTCCAGGTCCGCGACACGGTGGTGTTTTTCGGTTCCGCCCGGTTCGTTTCCCGCGACGAGGCGGAAAAGCGGCTGAAGGCCGCGCAAGACCAAGATAGCGACGTCACCGCCGCCGAGTGCGATTTGGAAATGTCCGCCTATTACGAAGCCGCGCGCGAACTGGCGGGGCTGCTGACCGAATGGTCGAAGGCCCTGGAAGGTGAGGATTCCCGCTTCATCGTCTGTTCCGGCGGCGGCCCCGGGATCATGGAGGCGGCCAACCGGGGCGCCAGCGAGGCGGCCGGCATCAACGCCGGGCTAAACATTTCGCTGCCCCTCGAACAGGCCGACAATCCCTACATCACCCGCGAGCTGAACTTCGAATTCCACTACTTCTTCATGCGCAAGTTCTGGTTCGTTTATCTGGCTAAGGCGATCATCATCTTCCCCGGCGGCTTCGGCACCATGGACGAATTCTTCGAGGTGATGACCCTGATGCAGACCGAGAAGCTGACCAAGCCGATCCCCATCGTGCTCTACGGCAAGGATTTCTGGGACCAGGTGCTAGACCTCGCCGCGATGCTCAAATACGGCACCATTGGGCCCGAAGACCTGAAGCTGTTTTTCCAAACCGACACGGTGGACGAAGCCTTCGACTTCATTACCAAAGAGCTTCTGGAAAAGTCTCTCGGCACGCCCGGCGGGTGTTTGTAGTGGAGGGGGGAAGGCATGGGCAGGAAATTCGACGCCAGGCTTCCCGACATGAACGACGACGAGCTTTATGGCGTCGATGAAACCAGCCTCGATGTCTTGAGCCTCCGCGCCCTGCATCGCGAGATCGCGTACCGGGAACGCCGAGAGGAAGAGGAAAACGCACCAGACAACGACGGAAAAGGCCGCGAGGGGTGGCGGGCCGAATGGGTGCGATGGGCCGTCGGTCTGGTGGTGACCATCGGCCTCGCCCTGGCGTTCGGCCCCTGGCAGATGGATTAGTTTGGAAAAATTACCGGCTGGCCCTTAAGCCCCCTTACTCCGCTGCCGACTGCGCGTCGGTGTCGGCCTTGCCGACGACCTTGTCGTAGTCTTCTATCATCCACTGGGTGATCTCGCCGACGGAGAACTTGAGATCGTCGATCTCGCCGACGGGCGTCACCTCGGCGGCAGTGCCGGTGAGGAAGATTTCGTTCGCGTCCTTCAGCTCATCGGGCATGATGACGCGCTCCACCACCTTGATGCCGCGTTGACGCGCCAGGTCGATGACCGTGCGCCGGGTGATGCCGTCCAAAAAGCAGTCCGGCGTTGGCGTGTGCAGCTTGCCGTCGTCGAAAACCAGGAAGATATTGGCCCCGGTGGCTTCGGCGACCCGTCCGCGCCAATCGAGCATCAGGCAGTCGTCATAGCCCTCGGCCTCGGCGGCGTGCTTGGAAAGGGTGCAGATCATGTATAGCCCGGCCGCCTTGGCCATGACCGGCGCCGTTTGCGGGTCGGGGCGGCGCCAGTCCGCGGTCTTCAGGCGGATGCCCTTCATCCGCGCCTCGGGCGAGAAGTAGGATGGCCACGGCCAGGCGGCGATAGCGACGTTGATCCTGGTCGCCTGCGCCGACACCCCCATCATTTCCGAACCCCGCCAGGCCACTGGGCGCACATATCCGTCGATGATATCGTTTTGCTTGCATGTCTCGATGCAGGCGGCATCGATCTCGGCGACCGAATAGGGAAGCTCGAAACCCAGGGTTTTCGCCGACAGGACCAGGCGTTCGGAATGTTCGGTCAGTTTGAAGATATTGCCGGCATAGGAGCGCTCACCCTCGAATATAGAGGAGGCATAGTGCAGCGCATGGCTGAGAACATGCAGCCGGGCCTGGCGCCAAGGCACCATCTCGCCGTTGAACCAGATCACCCCGTCCCGGTCGTCGAAGGGAATGGCTTCCATGAAATACTCTTTCGTAAAAAGGATTTTCTGCCAAAGGTTCTTGCGTTGAGTATCATTCTTGGGCATATATGTCAATAACACTGACTTAAATTCGCCGGCCCCGAAGCGCGGCCCCCAAACGAACGGAGTTCGATTATGGCCGACACCGGATTAAGCGCCAAACAATCCGCCGATCCGCTATTGCAAAGCGACGCCGGCCTGCGTCAGGCGATGGAGCTTCTGTTCTTCGCCTACCGGGACTTCACCGGCGAGGCCGATGCGCTGCTGGCCACTTTCGGCTTCGGGCGGGCCCATCACCGGGTCATTTATTTCGTCGGCGGCCATCCGGGGATGACCGTCTCGGAGCTGCTCAAGATCCTCAAGATTACCAAGCAAAGCCTGTCGCGGGTCTTGGGGCAGTTGATCAAGGACGGTTTAGTCCACCAGCGTACCGACGACACCGACCGCCGCCGCCGCCGCCTTTACCTGACTCCCAAGGGCGCCGAGCTTGAGCGTCGCCTGACCGAACGCCAAAGCCGACGTATCGCCAGGGCCTACCGGGAGGCCGGTGCCGGCGCCATCGAGGGATTCCGCGCCGTCCTTCGCGGCATCATCAACGAAGAAGACCGCCATCGCGTCGCCCGCGCCGACCCACCGGCGGCGGAGTGATGCCTGGGGGGCGGGAAAGGACCGGACAAAGCACATGAACGCCAATCTTGCGCATGTTCTCGTTGTCGATGACGACGACCGCCTAAGGGACCTTCTGGGAAAGTTCCTAAGCGACCACGATTTCATGGTCGTCACCGCCGCCGCCGCCGCCGACGCCCGGGAAAAGATGAAGACGCTTAGCTTCGACATCATTGTCCTGGATTTGATGATGCCGGGCGAAAGCGGCCTCGATTTTGCCGAAGACTTTCGCCGCCATAGCGATGTGCCGATCCTGATGCTGACCGCCATGGGCGAGCCCGAGGACCGCATCGACGGTTTGCAACGGGGCGCCGACGATTACCTGGTCAAGCCGTTCGAACCTCAAGAACTGCTGTTGCGCATCAACAACATCCTGCGGCGGACGCCGATGCCGGGGAGCCCCCTCCCGGACGTGCGCATGGGCGAAGTGCTGTTCCAGCCGGAGCGGGGCGAACTCAGCCGCGCCGGCGAGCCGATCCGGCTGACCGACGTCGAGGCCTCGCTCCTGCACGCGTTGGCCCAACGTGCCGGGGAGATCCTCAGCCGCGAAGAGCTGATCGAGCTGACCGGCGCCAGCGGCGGCGGCCGCGCCGTAGACGTCCAGGTGACGCGCCTCAGGCGCAAGATCGAACAAAACCCGAAATTGCCCCGCTACCTGCGGACGGTGCGCGGCAAGGGTTACGTGCTGCGCCCCGATTAAAGGCCTGACCCCTATGGGACTCATGACCGCCACCATCAAGCGATTCCTGCCCAAGAGCCTGCTCGGCCGCTCTTTGTTGATCATCGTCATGCCGTTGGTGATCTTGCAAATGGTGTCGGCGGCGATCTTTTACGAGACACACTGGGACAAGGTGACGCTGCGGCTGGCCCGGGGGGTGGCCGGCGATATCGCCGCCGTGATCACCTTACTTGGGAAAAATACGGAGCCGGAAAATCACGATTGGGTTTTCAACCTCGCCGCCCAAACCATGGAATTCCAGGTGTCGTTTAAGGAAAAAACGGTGCTGCCCAACAGCACCCGAACTCCCAGCGGCCTGATGGAACGGATGCTGGCCCGGGCGATCCGGGGACAGGTCGGAAAGCCGTTTCAGATCGACACCGATTCCAAGGACCGCTACGTCATTATCGACATTCAACTGGCGACTGGCGTGCTTCACTTCGAAACTACACGCAAACGCCTGTTTTCATCCACGGTTTATGTTTTCGTTGTCTGGATGGTCGGCACCTCGTTGATCTTGTTCGCGGTGGCGACGATTTTCATGCGTAATCAGGTCAAGCCGATCCGGCGGCTGGCCATCGCCGCCGATAATTTCGGCAAGGGCCGCGACGTTTCCAATTTCAAACCCGAAGGCGCGTCCGAGGTGCGCCAGGCGGGGTCGGCGTTCCTGATCATGCAGGAACGCATCGTCCGCCAAATCAACCAGCGCACCGACATGCTGGCGGGCGTCTCCCACGACCTGCGCACGCCGTTGACGCGGATGAAGCTGCAATTGGAAATACTCAACGATCACCAGGGCGCGGAAGAGTTGAAATCCGATATCGCCGAAATGGAGCACATGCTGGACGGGTACCTGGCCTTTGCCCGCGGCGAGGGGACGGAAGAACCGGAACCCACGGACCTGACGGCGCTTTTGAACGACGCCGTTGCTCAGGCCCGCCGCAAGGGGGGCGTCATCGACCTGCATACCGAAGGTAAGTTGATGGTGTCGCTCAGGCCGAAAGCCTTTAAACGGTGCCTGACCAACCTTATCGACAACGCCCTGCAATTCGCCGAGCACCTATCGGTTCGCGCCGGAGAACGGGGCGACGCCATCGAGATCGCCATCGACGACGACGGCCCCGGAATCCCCGAAGACCTGCGCGAAGAGGTCTTCAAGCCCTTTTACCGGATCGAAGGATCGCGCAACCCGGGCACCGGCGGCGTCGGCCTGGGGTTGACCATCGTGCGGGACGTCATTCGCGGCCACGGGGGCGAAATCCGGCTCGGCGATTCTCCCAATGGCGGATTAAGGGTACGTCTCAGGGTGCCAATCTGACGCGAAATCCGCCAAGCCCCTGAAAGCAAAAGAAACCCTTTCCGCCCAGGAATCCTAGGGTGGGCAACGGTGGACATCGGTCGGCATCGGGTGGTTTTTAAAACCTTTCGGCGGTTGGAAGGCAAAACAACGTAAACATCCCTATGCGCCGCCAGGACATGGGTAAAAAGCTATTCACGATGTCAAAGAGCGATATTTTATAAGCGTTGTTGTTAAAGGAACAAAGAACGAACATAAACCCGTCAGCGGGGTTTGTCAACAGGTTGGAACGATAAACCGAAAGTCCACTCATGGCCCCCGGACGGACTCCTGCATGCCGCCCCCCCACCTGCTTCCCCGCCTCTCCGCCTCCCGAAGTGGTACGGAGGGCAGGCGGTCTAGTGGCCTGTATCACCTAAATTGCACCCCTATGATCGCTTTTCCCGTTTCCTCGGTAGAAGGGGAGGCGCAGGCGATGGCGGTCCATCAGCTAGCCTTCCCGACGCCCCGAGGGGGCGGGAAAAGCGATCTCCAAAGCGCCCAGGGGGGGCGGCGTTGCAAGGCTTCCCGACGTCGTCGCGCACCGCTTGTGGTGGGTTGGCACCACGGCCTGCCTTCGCCGAAGCGAAGCTCCGGCGCGCAGGCAGGCGCACCGCGCTCCTAGCCGGAAACCTCGCAGCGCCGTCGTAGGGGTACAATTTAGGTGATACAGGCC
>PTLK01000049.1 GCA_002938075.1 Alphaproteobacteria bacterium MarineAlpha3_Bin3 | reverse complement strand
GGAAACCCGAACAGAACGTACCAGAACACCGGTGCGACGACGCCGTCGGAGAAATTCTCCGCCAGCGATTCCAGCGCCGCCCGGGCGACGCCGGGGCCGTCCAGGTTGGCCGGGTCGCGGCCGACGATTTGACGGACGGCGTCGCGGCCCGGCTCTACGCCACGTTTAAGCGCCGTGGCAACGGCGCGCACATAATCGTAAAGCCCGCGCCCCGCCAACAGGGCGATGAGCCCCAGAAACTCGATGATCCAACCCCACGGGTGGTTGAGGCTCAGCCACGCCACCGCCCAGCCGACGGCGAAGGCCAGGCCGGCGACGAAGACCACCACCAACGCCCCCCTGACGGCGCGGTCGGCGGGGCTTCGGCTTTCGCGGTTGAGCTTACGGTCGAAGAAACCGATAAGGGTGCCGATGACCCGGACCGGATGGGGAACGGCCTTGAAAAAGGTCTTCGCTTCGCCGACATAGGCCTCGACGACAAGCGCCAACAACAGCAGCACCAGCGGGTCGAACCCGCCGCCGCCGTCGGTCATGCCGAACGTCAACATGGGTTGAACAATGGTCGGGACGGTCGCTCCGCGTCAATGAAAATGGCGCGCTTTTACACCCGGGCGAATTCTGTATAGTCGTCCGGTCGGAACGCCGCCCGGAGGCAATGACCAGGCGGGCCCGGCACGGGCCTTGAAGCGCCCCCTGTTTGACAACGCTCGAAGGCAAGGACCAAGCGTAATGACAGAGAAGACCGCCGTCATGATCTGCGGCCACGGCAGCCGCGACGACGCCGCCATCGAAGAATTCAACCAGTTGGCCGGGCACCTTTCGAAAAGGCTGCCGGATTTCGACGTCGAAAGCGGGTTCCTGGAATTCGCCACCCCGGTCATCCGCACCGGGCTGGACAAGCTGAAAGACCGGGGCGCGGAGCGGATCGTCTGCGTGCCGGGGATGCTGTTCGCCGCCGGCCACGTTAAGAACGACCTGCCGTCGGAGGTCAACAACTTCGGCGCCGAGAACCCCGATATCGAGATGATCTTCGCCCGCGAACTGGCCATCGATCTGAAACTGCTGGAGGCCGCCAAGCAACGCATCGAGGCGGCGGAAAGGGACGCCGCCCCCGACGTTTCGCGCCAAGATACGCTGCTGATGGTGGTCGGCCGCGGCACCAACGACCCGGACGCCAATTCCAACGTCTCCAAGATCGCCCGCATGCTGTGGGAAGGCATGGGCTTCGGTTGGGCCGAGGTTAGCTACTCGGGCGTCGCCTCGCCGCTGGTCGATGCCGGACTCGCCCAGGCGGTCAAGCTGGGATACCGGCGGATCATCGTTTTCCCTTATTTCCTGTTCACCGGCATTCTGGTGCGGCGCATCTATGACTGGGCCGACGAGGCGGCGGCGGAAAACCCCAGCATCGAATTCGTCAAGGCATCCTACCTGAACGACCACGAACTATTGATCGACACCTTCGTCGAGCGGGTCAACGAGGCGCTCACCGGCGACAACAACATGAACTGCCAGCTGTGCAAGTACCGCGAACAGATCATCGGCTACGAAGGCGACAAGGGCGCGCCTCAGGTCGGCCACCATCACCACGTCCGGGGCGTCGGCACCGATGGCCCAGGGGCGCATGACCACGCCCATGACCACGGGCACCATCACGGTGATGGCCATGACGGGGCCGAATAGGGCGTTATACGATGTTCGATTACATTCGCGACCCGGCGGAAATCCATAAACGGTCGTTTGAAACCGTAAGGGCGGAAACCGACGTCTCCGGTTTGTCGGCTGATGAGGCGGCATTAACGGTGCGCCTGGTCCACGCCTGTGGCATGCCCGATATCGTCCGTAACCTTGTCTTCGGCCCCGGCGCGCTCAAGGTTGGCCGCGCGGCCTTGGGCGAAGGCGCGGCGATTTTGACCGACGTGGAAATGGTCCGTCACGGCATCATCCGGGCCCGGCTTCCGGCCGACAACCCGGTGCTTTGCATGCTTCATGACGCCGGCGTCAAGGAACGCGCCGCCGAACAAGGCACCACCCGTTCGGCGGCGGCGGTGGACCTGTGGCGCGAAGGCCTCGAGGGTTCCGTGGTCGCCATCGGCAACGCACCGACGGCGCTGTTCCGGCTTCTGGAAATCATCGGCGACGGCGTGGCCCCGCCGGCGATGATCGCCGCCTTTCCCGTCGGCTTCGTCGGCGCGGCGGAATCCAAAGAAGCGCTGATCGACTTTGCCGCCGCCAAAGCCATCCCCTTCGTCACCCTCAAGGGGCGGTGGGGCGGCAGCGCCCTGGCCGCCGCCTGCGTCAATGCTATGGGCGAAAGCGAATGAGCGCCCGGATCACTGTCGTCGGCATCGGCGAGGACGGCCTCGACGGGTTGACCCCCAAGGCCCGCGGGCTGATCGACGAAGCCGAAGTACTGGTCGGCGGCGAGCGGCACCTGTCGAAGGTTCCCCTGGGCGGCGAGCAGCGCATCGACTGGGACGGCGATTTCGACGCCGCCTTCGACAAGATTGAAAAAATGAAGGACCGCCGGGTGGTGGTGCTGGCCTCGGGTGATCCCCTGCATTACGGCGTCGGCGCCAACATCGTCCGCCGCTTCGGGGCTGATCAGGTTAACGTGATCCCGGCTCCCGGCGCCTTCAGCCTCGTCGCCGCCGATCTGGGCTGGCCGCTGGCCGACGTCAAATGCCTGACCGTCCATGGCCGGGCGCTGGAAGCGGTGACCCTGTATCTGACGCCGGGACGAAGGCTGCTGGTCCTGAGCTGGGACGGGGAAACGCCGGAAAAATTGGCCGGTCTGTTGACGGCCCGGGGTTTTGGGCCGAGCCGGATAACGGTGCTCGGGAACCTGGGCGGCGACGACGAAACCCGGACCGAAGGCACGGCGAAAAAATGGACCGGCGAAACGGTTCCCGACCTCAACACCATCGCCGTCGAGTGCGTCGCCGGCGACGGCGCGGATGTCCTGTCCAGGGTGCCGGGACTGCCCGATGACGCCTTTGAACACGACGGCCTGATCACCAAGCGCGAGGTCCGAGCGGCCACCCTCGCCCGGCTGATGCCGCTGCCGGGCCAGACGCTGTGGGACGTCGGCGCCGGGTCGGGTGCCGTCGCCATCGAATGGCTGCGGGCCGAGCCGTCGGCGAAGGCCTTCGCCGTCGAGCGCGACCCCAAGCGTGCCGCCGTCATCGCCCGAAACGCCGCCAATCTTGGTGTGCCGGAGCTGAAAATTGTCGAAGGCGAGGCGCCGGGCATTCTTTCCGGAATCGAAACGGTTCCCGACGCGGTGTTCGTCGGCGGCGGGGTGTCGGTGCCGGGGTTGCTGGAAGCCTGTTGGGACGCCTTGTCCCCGGGCGGGCGGCTGGTCGCCAACGGCGTGACGCTGGAGGCCGAGCAACGGTTGTTGTTTTTCCAGAATGAATTCGGCGGCGACCTGACGCGTATGGCCGTTTCCCGCGCCGCCCCGGTCGGCCCGGTCGGAAGACTCCAAACTTTCCAGCCGCTTAAACAAGTGACGCAACTCGTTACGATTAAGAAATGAATGTCAGCAACAACGGCGGCACCCTTTACGGCCTCGGCGTCGGCCCCGGCGATCCGGAGCTGATTACGCTCAAGGCCCGGCGGATTCTTGGGTCCGTCCCCGTTATCGCCTATCCGGCGCCCGAGCAAGGCGACAGCCTGTCCCGGGCGATCGCCGCCGCCCACGTGCCCGACGGCCTGATCGAGATTGCCATCCGCACGCCGATGACGCCGGGAAACTTTCCCGCCGATGACGTATATGACCGTTACGCATCCGAAATAGCCCTGCATCTTAAGGAAAACCGCGACGTCGCGGTGCTGTGCGAGGGCGACCCGTTCCTTTACGGCTCGTTCATGTACATCTTCGCCCGGCTGGCCGGGGAATACAGCTTCGAGGTCGTGCCCGGGGTGTCGTCGCTGGGCGCCGTCGCCGCCGTCGCCGGCCGGCCGCTAGTGTCGCGCAACCAGGTGCTGACCGTGCTGCCGGCGCCCCTCGACGAAAAAGAACTGGAAAGGCGGCTGGCGGATACCGACGCGGCGGCGATCATGAAGGTCGGGCGGCATTTGCAGAAGGTCAAGCGGGTGCTGAGCCGCCTGGGGCTTGATGAAGGGGCCGAGTACGTGGAACGGGCCTCGATGACCGACGAAAAGGTTTTGCCCCTGGCCGAGGCGCCGGACGGCGGCGCGCCTTATTTCTCGATGATCCTGGTGCGCCGCGCGGAAGAGGTCGAGGCGTGAGCCCCCGGGGGTGTCCGGAAAATGTCGCCCTGGTGGCCTTGGGGCCGGGTGGGCTCGATCTTGCCGCCACGTTAAGACCTAAACTGCCGGGGGCTGAAGTTCATGGTTTAAAAGGCCGGGCCGAAGAAGGCGCCGACGTGGTCTTCGACGAGATGGCGGCGCATGTGCGTGACCTGTTCGGCCGGTCCCGCCCCGTCGTTGGAATCTGCGCCGCCGGAATCCTGATCCGCGCCCTTGCGCCTCTCCTGTCCGACAAGCGCCAAGAACCCCCGGTCGTCGCCGTTTCCGCCAACGGCGGTTCCGTCGTGCCGCTGTTGGGCGGCCACAGGGGCGCCAACCGCCTGGCGCTTGCCATCGCCGAGGCGACCAGCGGCCATGCCGCCGTGACCACGGCCGGCGACGTAAGATTGGGGCTGGCGCTGGACGATCCGCCGCCCGGCTGGCGGGTCGATAACCCGGATGCCGCCAAGGACATCATGGCGGCGTTGCTGGCCGGCGATCCGGTGGGGCTCAAGGTGGAGGCCGGCGACGCCGGTTGGATAACGGAGTCGGGCGCGGCCTTTGCCGAAACCGCGCCCATAAACGTCCGCGTCACCGACCAGGCGGTTGAAAATCCGGCAGGCGACCTGGTGCTGCATCCAACCGTGCTGGCCCTGGGCGTCGGCTGCGAGCGGGGGACGGACGCCGACGAATTAATAAGCCTCGCCGATGAAACGCTGTCGGGGGCGGGGCTGGCCACGGGCGCCGTCGCCTGCGTCGTTTCCCTCGACCTCAAGGCCGACGAAGACGCGGTGCATGCCCTGGCGGTGCATCTGGATGTCCCCGCCCGGTTTTTTTCGGCCCCAGAGCTGGAAGCCGAAACGCCGCGCCTCGCCAATCCGTCGGATGTTGTTTTCGCCGAAGTCGGCTGCCACGGGGTCGCCGAGGGGGCGGCGCTGGCCGCCGCCGGAAAAGACGGCGAACTGGCGGCCGAAAAGAAAAAGTCCAAGCGCGCCACCTGCGCCATCGGCCGCGCGTCCCGGCCCCTCGACCCGGAAGCGACCGGGCGGCCAAGGGGAACGCTCATCGTCGTTGGCATCGGCCCCGGCGCCCAGGATTGGCGGACGCCCGAGGCGACGAAAGCGGTCCTGGGCGCCGACGACGTGATCGGCTACCGGCTTTATCTGGACCTGATCGAAGACCTGATCGGAGACCGGAAGGAGGGGCGGGAACGCCACGATTCCGACCTGACCGAGGAAGAAGACCGGGCGCGGCAGGCCCTCGACCTGGCGGCGGCGGGGCGGCGCGTGGCGCTGGTTTCCTCGGGTGACGCCGGGATTTACGCCCTGGCGGCGCTGGTGCATGAGCTTTTGGACACCGAACACCGGGCCGACTGGAAGCGGGTCCGGGTTTCCGTCGTCCCCGGGGTTTCGGCCATGCAGGCGGCGGCGGCGCGCATCGGCGCCCCCCTGGGCCACGATTTCTGCGCCATCTCGCTGTCCGACCTGCTGACGCCATTCGACGTGATAGAAAAAAGGCTCGAGGCCGCGGCGGCCGGGGATTTCGTCGTCGCCCTCTATAATCCTGTTTCCAAACGGCGACAGAAACAGTTGACCCGGGCCCGCGATATCCTGCTGTCTGGCCGGCCCCTGGAAACCCCCGTGGTGCTTGCCCGCAACCTCGGCCGCGACGGCGAGGCCCTGGATGTCATCACCCTCGGCGAACTGGAACCGGGCCACGCCGACATGCTGAGCGTCATCATCATCGGCTCTTCGCGCACCCGCCTTGCGGGCCAAGGCCAAGGCGTCCGGGTCTATACCCCCCGGGGCTACGAAACCAAAAAGCAAGTGCCGAAATGACCGTCCATTTCATCGGTGCCGGGCCGGGGGCGGCGGACCTGATTACGGTGCGCGGGCGGGACCTGATCCGCCGTTCGCCGGTGGTGCTGTACGCCGGTTCCCTGGTGCCGCCAGAGATCGTCGCCGAGGCAGGAGCCGAGGCGCCCGAAGGCGCCCGGGTCATCGATACCGCGCCGATGACACTGGACGAGATCATCGCCGAGATGAAATCTGCCATTGAGGCCGGCGACGACGTGGCCCGGGTCCATTCTGGCGACCCGGCGCTATACGGCGCCATCGCCGAGCAGATGCGCAAGCTCGACGGGCTCGGCATCGCCTACGACGTGACGCCGGGGGTTCCGTCCTACGCGGCGGCGGCGGCGGCGATCGGGTGCGAACTGACGCTGCCGGACGTTTGCCAGACCATCGTCCTGACCCGCACGTCGGTCCGCAGCTCCGGTATGCCGGCGGGCGAAGACCTGGGCACCCTGGGCCAAAGCGGGGCCACCATGGCCATTCACCTGTCGGTCAACAATTTAGCGTGGGTGGTCAGGGAACTGACGCCTCATTACGGCGCCGACTGTCCGGTGGTCGTCGCTTACCGGGTGAGCTGGCCCGACGAGAAAATCATCCGCGGCACCCTGGGCGATATCCGCGACCGGGTGAAGGCCGCCGGCATCTCCCGCACCGCGTTGATTTTGGTCGGTCGGGTCCTGGGGGCCAGGGACTTCGACGACAGCCGCCTTTACGCTGCCGACCACCACCACGTCTTGCGGCCTGCGAAGAGTACAAAAAGCAAAAAGGGCTAGACCTGGCTTTCGATCCAGGCGAAGGCGTCGTCGACGGTTTCGACCACCGGTCCCGGCTCCGGCGGCGGGCGGCGGATGAGGATGATTTTAACCCCGGCTTCGGCGGCGGCGAAGACCTTGGCCTCCGTTCCGTCGCCCCCGGAATTCTTGGTCACCAGGGTGTCGATGTTGTGATCGGCCAAAATGGCGCGCTCATCCTCGAACGAATAGGGCGGTTTTCCGGTGATCAGTTCCAGTTGCGCCAATGGCGGTGGTTCGGCCGGGGGATCCATCAGGCGGACTAGGAACCAAATGTCGTCCAGGCCCGAGAACGCCTCCAGGCCCCTAACCCCGGTGGTCAAGAACACCCGCTTGGCGAACCGGGGCAGGTCCCGGGCGGCGTCCGTCAGGTCATCAACCTCGATCCATTCGGCGGTCGGTGGAAGTTGCCACAGCGGCCGCAGCAGTTGCAGGCGCGGCACGCCTGTGGCCTCGGCGGCGGCGTTGGCGTGGTCCGAAATGATGGCGCTGAAGGGATGGGTGGCGTCGATGACGAGATCGACGGCATTTTCGTTGATGTAATCGACCAGCCCGTCGATGCCGCCGAAACCGCCGATACGGACGTCGCCCGGCAGCGCCGGGGCCTTGGCCCGGCGCCCGGCCAGCGACGTGGTGACGCGGACCTTCTTGGGGATGGTGATCGCCACCCGGCGGGCCAGCTCGCGGGCCTCGGCGGTGCCGCCGAGGATCAGGAGATGCTTAACCGCCATAGCCGATGAGGTTTCCTTCGCGTTCGAAGATCATGACCTCGACCTCGGTGTCGCCGGCCAGCGTCGCCAGCGCCACCTCCCGGGCCTGGCGGGCGATGGTATCGCCGAGGGCCAATCCCTCGGCCCGCGCCGCTTCCAGCGCTTCACCGGCGGTGGTCGCGTCCTTGACGGCTTCGACGGTTTTGGGCTTCGCCCCCAGCGACGAAAGCATATCGGCCAGGGCTCCCATATCGACGCGGGATTTAGACGAATGCAGGTCCATCGCCCCTTGCGCCAGCTTGGCGATCTTGCCCGGCCCGCCGGCGAGGGTGAGTTTTTCGACTGGGTTTTTGCGTAGGTACTTCAACAGGCCGCCGGCGAAATCCCCCATGTCGATGAGCGCCGTGTCTTCCAGCCCTAGTATTTTTTGCACCGCCGACTCCGACGTCCGCCCGGTGGCCGCCGCGAGGTGGCCGTGGCCGGAGGCGCGGGCGACGTCGATGCCCCGGTGGATGGAATGGATCCAGGACGAACAAGAATAGGGAATGACGACGCCCGTGGTGCCGAGGATCGAAAGCCCGCCTTCGATGCCGAGCCGCCCGTTGAGGGTCTTCTCAGCCAGCTTCTCGCCGCCCGGAATGGCGATGGTGACATCGACGCTGCCGCCTTGAGCATTGCCGTACTTCCGGGTCAGGCCCTCGATCACGGCTTCGATCATCGCCCGCGGCCCGGGGTTGATGGCCGGCTCCCCGACCGCCAGCGCCAGGCCGGGCCGGGTGACGGTTCCGACCCCTTCGCCGGCATGGAAACGCACGCCTTGGTTTTTTCCGTTGCCATTTTCCAGCGCCACGGTGACGACGATCTCGGCCCTGTGGGTGACGTCGGGGTCGTCGCCGGCGTCCTTGATGACGCTGGCCGTTGCTTGGCGGCCGGAAAGTTCCACCCGCTTCAAAGGGAAGCTTGGCTCTTGGCCGCGGGGAAGGGTAATCGACACCGGGTCGGGGAAATCGCCCGTCAACAACGCCTGATAGGCGGCAGTCGCCGCGGCGGTAGCGCAGGCGCCTGTCGTCCAGCCCTTTTTCAGCGGGCCTTTGGGTTTGCGTTCGCTTCCTTGCCAATCGGTCATGGGGCGCTCATATCTCTATGATGTTTCGGGCCTTGGCCCTATCATAAAGGGCCATGACGTCCATTCGACAGGGATTTCAATAATGACGAAAGCCGGCAAAGGAAAAACCCGCCGCAGCCAAAAGACCGCCGTCCCGGAATCGGCCCCGATTAAGCCCTTCTTAAAGGGGCGCGTCGGCCAGATCGCCGTGCTTTTGGTCGTCGGCTTCCTGGCCATGATCGTCTACCGGATTTCACAATCGCCGATTGATAAAACACCCGCACCCCAGGCGGCGGCCATCGGCGGGCCGTTCACCCTCGTCGATCACGAAAACCGTCCGGTGACCGTGGACTATTTCAAGGGCCGGTTGATGCTGGTCTATTTCGGTTACACGTTCTGCCCTGATATCTGCCCGACGGCGCTGACGGATATGGGCAATGCCCTCGGTATCCTGGGCGAGGCCGCCGATAAAGTGACGCCGGTGTTCATTACCGTCGATCCGGATCGGGACACACCCGAACACTTGAAGGAATATTTGAAATTTTTCCATCCGCGCATGGTCGGGCTGACCGGCACGCCCGAACAGACGGCGGCGGCGCTAAAGGCCTACAAGGTCTATGCCGCCAAGGCCCTCGTCGAAAGGGGGGATGCGGACGACTACCTGATGGACCACACCTCGATCATCTATCTGATGGGGCCGGACGGCGCTTATAAGGCCCACTTCTCCCATGGCGTTGGCGCCGAGGATATGGCCAAGGGCATCCAGAAATTCCTGTGACCAACAATCCTGGACTGGTTATCGCCGCGCCGGCATCGGGCAGCGGCAAGACGGTGTTGACCCTGGGGCTGCTGAGGCATCTGGCCTCAATGGGGCGCAACGTCGCCTCGGCCAAGACCGGCCCCGATTACATCGACCCCGCCTTCCACGCCGCCGCCACCGGCAGGCCGTGCCTCAACCTCGATCCCTGGGCCATGCGCCCGGACACCTTGGCCCAGGCCGCCTTTAGCCTGGCCCGGGAGGCCGACGTGGTCATCTGCGAAGGCGTCATGGGGCTGTTCGACGGCGCCTTCGTCGGCAAGGGCGAACCCTGTGGCTCCACCGCCGATCTTTCCCGGGCCACCGGGTGGCCGGTAGTTCTGGTCATCGACGCCGGCGCCCAGGCGGCTTCGGCCGCCGCCGTGCTCAAGGGATTCGCCACCTTCGAAGCCGGCGTCGAGGTCCTGGGCGTGGTCTTCAACCGGGTCGGCAGCGAGCGCCACGGGACGATCCTCCGTGACGCCTGCGCCCAGTCCGTCGCCGAAATCCCGGTCCTTGGCTGCCTGCCGAGGACCCCGGGACTGGAACTACCGGAACGGCATCTAGGGCTGGTGCAGGCTGGCGAACACAAGGACCTGGAAGGATTCCTCGAACGCGCTGGGGCATGGGTCGCCGAGCACCTGGATGTGGACGGGCTTGTGGCGCTGGCCCGGCCGCTGGCCCTTAGCGGCGGGCCACCCTATCCTTCCTTGCCTCCCATGGCCCCGCTCGGCCAGCGCATCGCCGTCGCCGCCGACCCGGCGTTCGCATTTTCCTATCCACTGGTCATCGACGGCTGGCGCGACGCCGGGGCGGAGGTCGTGCCGTTTTCGCCGCTCGCCGGCGAAGGACCGGATGGCGACGCCGACGCTGTCTACCTG
>PTLK01000048.1 GCA_002938075.1 Alphaproteobacteria bacterium MarineAlpha3_Bin3 | reverse complement strand
TTGACGCCCTTGTGGGGCTCGCGGTCGAAGAATTTCTTTACCGTTTCGATGACTTTGGGCATGCGGGTCATGCCGCCGACCAGGATCACCTCGTCGATGTCCTTGGCCTTGAGTCCGGCGTCCTTGAGCGCTTTTTTGCAGGGCTCGACGGTGCGCTTGATCAAATCCTCGACGAGCGTCTCAAGCTTAGCGCGGGTCAGCTTGACGTTGAGGTGCTTAGGCCCCGACTTATCAGCGCTAATGAACGGCTGGTTGATCTCGGTCTGCATGGTGCTCGACAGCTCGATCTTGGCCTTTTCGGCCGCTTCTTTAAGCCGTTGCAGGGCCAGTTTGTCTTCGCGCAGATCAATGCCCTGTTCCTTCTTGAACTCATCAGCCAGGAAATTGACGATGTGGTTGTCGAAGTCCTCGCCGCCAAGGAAGGTGTCGCCGTTGGTCGATTTGACCTCGAACACGCCGTCGCCGATCTCCAAGATCGAAATGTCGAAAGTGCCGCCGCCGAGGTCGTAGACGGCGATGGTGCCGGTGGCTTCCTTTTCCAGGCCGTAGGCCAGGGCGGCCGCCGTCGGCTCGTTGATGATGCGCAGCACTTCGAGGCCGGCGATCTTGCCGGCGTCCTTGGTCGCCTGGCGTTGGGAATCGTTAAAATAGGCGGGAACCGTGATCACTGCCTCGGTGACGGTCTCGCCGAGATAGCTTTCCGCCGTTTCCTTCATTTTCTGGAGGATGAAGCCGCTGATCTGACTGGGCGAATATTTTTTGTCCTCGACCTCGACCCAGGCGTCGCCGTTTTCGCCTTTGACGATTTCATAGGAAACCAGCTTCTTGTCCTTTTCGGTGATAGGATCGTCAAACCGACGGCCGATCAGGCGCTTGATGGCGGACAGCGTGTTTCCCGGGTTGGTCACCGCCTGGCGCTTGGCCGATTGCCCGACCAGGCGTTCACCGTCTTCGGCGAAGGCGACCATGGACGGCGTCGTGCGCGCGCCTTCGGTGTTTTCGATAACCTTGGCGTCTTTGCCTTCCATCAAGGCGACGCAGGAATTGGTCGTCCCTAAGTCGATTCCTATGACCTTGCTCATTTCATCCTCTTTATTTTCGGCGGCTTAAGAGGCGGCCTTTTTCAGCACCGCGATCGAAGCCCCTAGAATAATCATTTAAAACCCGCCTTAAGCGGGTGTTCCGGGGATATATATGTGGCGAAATGGGGGTCCGCAACCGTGTCTGTATTTTTTCCATAAAAACGGTTTTCTGGAGCCTGGTGGAAAAAACCTAAAGTTCCTCGTCCAACTGAGCACCCGGCTCCTTGCCTTTGTCCTCGTACGCGCCCTGGCCGTCCTTGAGCGCCGGGTCAATCGGAGCCGGGGTGGCGCCCTCGGCGGCCCTGGTGGCATCGGGTTCCTTTGGCCCGCCCTTGGAAACGCCGACCTTGGCCGGGCGCAACAGCCGGTCGTTAAGCACGTAGCCGGCCTCGACCACTTGCATCACGGTGCCGGCGGGTTTCGAGGTGTCGTCGAGTTCGAACATCGCTTCGTGCAGGTTGTGGTCGAATTTTTCGCCCATAGCCTCGATCGGCTTGATGCCGAAACGCTCAAACGTGCTTAGCATCTCGCGTTCGGTCATTTCCAGGCCGACCATGAGTTGTTCCAGGGCCGGATCCTTTTTGCGAGCTTCCGAATCGACGCTGGCCATGGCGCGCTTCATGTTGTCGGCGACGCCGAGCACCTCGCGGGCGAAATTGGTAATGGCGTACTTGGCGGCGTTCAACTTTTCGCGCTCGGCCCGGCGGCGGACGTTTTCGGCCTCGGCCAGGGCGCGCAGCAGCTTGTCGTTGAGCTCTTCCACCTGCTGTTCAGGGGTTAACTCCTCGACCGCTTCCTCACCCGTCTCCTCGGCCCCGGTTTCGGTTTCCTCGCCTTCTTCGGCCGCCGTTTCTTCAGGGGCCTCGGAATCGGGCGGGGTGTCTTCGTTTTCGGCGTCCTCGGCGACCTCGGCTTCGGTCTGGTTTTTTTCGTCTTCGGTCATGTCTGGTTCAGCTTTGTTGGCCCAGAAGGCGGCTAATCAGTTTCGAGGTATAGTCTACCATCGGAATGATGTGGGCATAATTCATCCGCGTCGGACCGATAACGCCGATGGCGCCGATGATGGCTTCCTCGGCGTTGTTGTAGGGGCCGACGATCATCGAACAGCCGGCCAGGTTGAACAGCGTGTTGTCGGCGCCGATGAAGATCTGCACCCCTTCGGCGGTGTCGGTCAGGGACAACAGCTTCAGCATTTCCTCCTTGGTTTCGAGGGCCGTGAAAAGGGCGCGGATTTTCTCCAGGTCGGCAACCGCGGTCACGTCTTCGAGAAGGTGCGCCTGGCCGCGGACGATCAATGATCCTTGCTGGCCGCCGCCGGCCCCATCACCGGCCCATATGGCGAGCCCGCTTTCGACCACCCGGGTCGTCAATTCGTCCAGTTCGGCGCGGTGGCTGTCCAGTTCGGCGATGATCTCTTCGTAGGCTTCCGAGAGGGTGCGCCCGACCAGCCGCGCGCTCAGGTAATTGGTCGCTTCCACCAGGCCCGACGGGGGCATGCCCCGGGGCGTCTGGATGACCCTGTTCTCGACGATGCCGTTTTCGGTGACCAGCACCACCAGCGCCCGGCCCGGGGAAAGGTTGACGAATTCGATGTGACGCAGCGGGCTCCTGGTCTTCGGCGCCAACACCAGGCTGGCGCATCGCGAAAGGCCCGAAAGCGCCGATATTGCATCCTCCAGCAGGCCTTCCAGGCTGTTGGGCGACCCGGCGCATTGAATGTCGATGTTCTGGCGTTCTTCTTCGGTCAGGTTGCCGATTTCGAGGATGCCGTCGACGAACAGCCGGAGCCCCGCATCCGTCGGCAGCCGCCCGGCCGACGTGTGGGGCGAGTACAACAACCCGGCGTCCTCCAGGTCCGCCATGACGTTGCGGATGGTGGCCGGCGACAGGTCGAGGTTGAGACGCTTGGACAGCGTCCGCGACCCGATGGGCTCGCCCGATTCGACGTAACTATCGACGATATGGCGCAAAATCTCGCGAGAGCGGTCGTTGAGCTCGGTAATCATGTATATCCCGCGTTTAAAGCCGGAAGTCAGGGGAATTTAGGTGCGCCGGGGGCCAGCGTCAACGGGGCTGCCAAAAAACAGCGAATTCTTTACCTTGCCGGGCCGCCGGAGTAGGAATCGGTGATGAAGAACAATTCCACGAAACGCCCTTCGGGCCGGGCCCTGGACGAGATGCGCGCGGTTACCCTTGAACCCGATTTCGCCAAGCACGCCGAAGGGTCGTGTATCGCCGGTTTCGGCGACACCCGGGTATTCATCACCGCCACCGTAGAGGAACGGATTCCGTCGTGGCTGCGGAATTCCGGCCACGGCTGGGTGACGGCCGAATACGGCATGCTGCCCCGGGCCACCAACACCCGCACCGGTCGCGAGGCCCGCCAGGGTGGCCAATCGGGCCGCAGCCATGAAATCCAGCGCCTAATCGGCCGCAGCCTCCGCGCCGTCACCGACTTAGACGCCATGGGTGAAATGTCAATCAAGCTCGATTGCGACGTCATCCAGGCCGACGGCGGCACCCGCACGGCGGCCATCACCGGCGCCTACGTGGCGCTGAGCAGGGCATTCGAGAAGTGCGTCGGGCTCGGTGTCCTTGCCGCCGTTCCCCTGAACGACCACGTCGCCGCCGTTTCCTGCGGCCTTTACCAAGGCCATCCGATTCTCGACCTGGATTACGAAGAAGACTCCTCGGCCGACGCCGACGCCAATTTCGTCCTCACCGGGTCCGGCGACATCGTCGAAGTCCAGGGCACGGCGGAAACCGGGCCGTTTTCCGAGAAGGCGTTCCTGGCCATGTTGACGCTCGCCGGCAAGGGCGTCGGCGAGTTGGTAGCGTTGCAGAAAAAAGCCCTGGGCAAAAAATAACCGTCGCCCATGAACGCCCCCAGCCATCGCCGTTTCGAGGGCGGCCCGCTGGTCATCGCCAGCCATAACCCGGGCAAGGTGAGGGAAATCGCCGATCTTCTGCAACCCTTCGGGACCGAGGTGACGTCGGCGGCCGACCTGGGCCTGGCCGAGCCCATTGAGACCGGGACCACGTTTGCCGCCAATGCGGAACTGAAGGCCCGGGCCGCGGCCGAAGCCTCGGGCCAACTGGCGCTGGCCGACGATTCCGGGCTCGTGGTTGCGGCGTTGGCGGGGGAGCCCGGCATTCATTCGGCGCGCTGGGCCGGGCCGGACAAGGACTTCCGGGCGGCGATGCAAAAAGTCGAAGACGAACTTCAAGGCAAGAATGACCGCCGCGCCCATTTTGCCTGCGCCTTGGCGCTTTGCTGGCCCGATGGCAATTTGGAGGCTTTCGACGGCGCCGTCCACGGGACCCTGGTGTGGCCGCCCCGGGGGACCGAGGGTTTCGGGTACGACCCGGTGTTCGTCGCCGACGGCCATGACCTCACCTTCGGCGAAATGGACCCGGCGGAAAAACACCGGATCAGCCACCGCGCCGATGCGTTCAGGAAACTCGTCGATGCCTGTTTCGAATAGGTTTTTGGATAATAACCCCGGCCCGGATGAAGGGTTCGGCGTCTACATCCACTGGCCCTTCTGCGCCTCGATGTGCCCGTATTGCGATTTCAACAGCCACGTCGCTGAAACCGTCGATCACCGCAGCTGGTGGGCGGCGCTGCTGTCGGAGCTCAATCATTTCGCTTTGGAAACGAATGGCCGGACGGTGACCAGCGTCTTCTTCGGCGGCGGCACGCCGTCGTTGATGGCGCCCGAGACGGCGGCCGCTCTGATCGACGCCGTCGGCAAACACTGGCCAACTGCCGACGACCTGGAAATCACCCTCGAAGCCAACCCGTCGACGTCCGAGGCGGGGCGGTTCCAGGCCTTCCGCGATGCGGGCGTCAACCGGCTGTCAATCGGCGTGCAGTCGTTCCGGGACGAGAATCTGTCCTTTCTCGGGCGCCGCCATTCGGTTGCCGAGGCCAAGGGCGCTTTAAAAATGGCGGCCGACGTTTTTCCGCGCTTCTCCTTCGATTTGATCTATGGCCTGGCCGGCCAATCGCCACAGGACTGGGTCCAGGAGCTCGACGAGGCGCTTGAATATGCCCAATCCCTCGGGGCCGGGCATCTGTCGCTTTACCAATTGACCATCGAGACCGGCACGCCCTTTTACCGTGACGGCGTCAAGGCCGCCGATGGCGATGTCGGGGCGGGATTATACGAGATCACCCAGGACAAACTTATCGAGGCTGGCCTGCCGGCTTACGAAATCTCAAACCACGCGCGGCCGGGCAGCGAATGCCGCCATAACTTAGAAATCTGGCGTGGCGGCGCCTATGCCGGCATCGGGCCCGGCGCCCACGGGCGGCTGCCGGTCCGCGGGCGGACTGAGGCGCTTTACCAGATCCACACGCCGGATCGATGGCTGGCGGCGGTCGAGCAGAAAGGCCACGGCACCGCCAAGCGCCAGGCCCTGCCCACAAGGTCCCGAGCCGAGGAACTGCTGATGACCGGGCTCAGGCTGATCGAGGGCGTCGGGCGGGCGCGGTTCCAATCCCTGACCGGGCGCCAGGTCGAGGACTACCTCGACAAGGACGGCTTGGAACTGATGACCGGCGGCGGGTTCGTCGAGATGGACGAAACGGGCCTCCGCGCCACCGCCACAGGCCGGTTATGCCTCAACGAGGTTTTGCGCCATTTGTTGGCCCCCTAATTGATCTTCGCCTGGAAGGACTCAGGCGCGCGGCTGATGACCTCGGCCCCATGGCGGCCCACCTTCATCACCGCCAGCCCCCGTTCAGCGACGCCTTCGGGCAAGAACCGGAAAATACCGTCGCGGCCCCAGAAGCCGCTCGGCACGGTGATCGCGCGGGCCGAGAAATCGGGTCCGTCCTTGCCCCGGGCCAGTACCGCCGCCAGGGCGGCGGCGTCATAGGCGAGCGTCGCCAGGCGCGGCGGGGCGGCGCCATAGGTCTCGCGGTAGGCGGCGACGAAATCGGCCCGGGCCGTCGGCGACGGGGCAGCGAACCAGCCGCCGATCAGCGCCGGTTCGGTGCCGATGCCGGGCACGTCCCATTGCCCGGTGCCCAGCATTCGCACTTTCTTGGGGTCGATGTCATAGAACGGCAACAGGGCGGCGACGGATTGCAGCCGCTTGCCCCCGTCGGCGACCAACAGCGCGTCGAACGGCAGCTCGCCGAGGGTCTGCAGCCGCCCCAGCCTTCTCAGGGCGCGCAGCGAGACTTCGTCCTCGCGGCCTTGCAGTTCGCGGCGCTGAGCCAAGAGCGACTGGCGCCGCGCCTCGTAATTGGCCAGGGCACGGACGGCGTCATCGAAGCTTTCCGCATGGGGATCATAGAACTGCACCCGGGCCACGGTGCCGCCGTTGGCGGCGACCGCGTCCTCGAAGGCGGTGACCACGGTTTCCCCATAGACGTTGTCGGGCGCCAGGGCGGCGAACCGGCGCACGCCCTTGGACCGGGCGAAGGTGACGATGCGTTTGATTTCGGCGCTCGGCAGGAACCCCATGGTGTAGGTGCCGCCGCCGGCGACCGAGTGGTCGCTGGAAAAGGCCACCACAGGCACGTTGGCGGCTTGCGCTACCGAACCGACGGCGCGGGTCGAGGCCGACAGCAGAGGGCCCAGGATCATCGACGCGCCGTCGCCAACGGCAATAGTGGCGGCCCGAACCGCGCCTTGCGGCGTGCCCTTGGTGTCCTGGGTCAACAGTTCGAAGCGCTTGTCGGCGAAATGGAACACCGCCATTTGCGCCGCGTTCAGCATCGCCTGGCCCAATTCCGCGTTGGCCCCGGACAACGGCAGCAGCAAGCCCACCCTGACGGTACCCTCGGAAGTGATAGGCGGCATCGTCGAGCGGATGGGGGCCATGGGCTCGGCCTGTTCGGCGGGCCGGTTCAGATAAGGGGTGAACAGGGGCGGTTCCGGTTCCGTCCCCGGAGAGGCGGACGGCAGCGCGGACGAAGGAGCTGACGGGGGAGGAGGAACAGGCAACGACGTCGGAAACGGATAAGGGGAATAGAGGAACCCTTGGTCAACGGGCGGCGGCCCCGGTTGCGCGGCGGGCGGTGAAGCCGTCGAAGCCGCCGCCGGAGGTCTGAGGTGTTTAGGGGCCGGGGCCTTCGTCGCTTCCGACGGCGGCGCCGTGGCCCGGGGCTGGGGCGCGGTCTCTCCTTGCAACAAGGCCCCTAATTGGGAAAACTGGCACCCGGCAAGCAACAACATCATGGCGATCGACCATGGCTGGGCGCGGAAACGCGAAAGGCAAGCGAAAGAAGCGGTCATCGGCGGCGTCGACTTCTCCTGATCAATCTGGTTCCGAAACCGGAACTCCCACCGGAATCCCCATTGGACTCCCCCCCGGAATCCCTGGGCACGCAAAGCCTAGCCACGGCGGCGGCGGGAGTAAACCATTGGCTGGCTCCGGGCTTTACCTCGTCGCCACTCCCATCGGCAATGCCCGCGACATTACCCTTCGCGCGCTCGACGCCTTGGCCCGGGCCGACGTCATCGCCTGCGAGGATACCCGCGTCACGGCCAAGCTGTTGGCCATCCACGGGATATCCCGGCCGCTGACGCCCTATCACGAACACAACGCTGAAAAGGCGGGGCCAAAACTGATCAAACGCCTGAAAAAAGGCCTAACCGTGGCGTTGGTGTCGGACGCCGGCACGCCCCTGGTGTCCGACCCCGGATACAAGCTGGTATGCGCCTGCTTGGCCGAAGGAATCGCCATAACGTCTCTCCCCGGCGCGTCCTCGGTGCTGAGCGCGCTGGTGATTTCGGGAATGCCGACGGACCGGTTTTTCTTCTTGGGCTTCCTGCCGCCGAAATCCGCCGCCCGGCGCAAGGTCCTGGCCACCATCGCCAAAATCCCCGCTACCCTGGTGATCATGGAATCGGCAAAAAGGCTGCCGGCGTCCCTGGCCGACATGGCGGACGTCCTGGGCGATCGGCGGGCCGCCATCAGCCGCGAGATGACGAAGAAGTTCGAAGAGACCCGGCGCGGCACCCTGGCCGGGCTGGCCGGATACTACCGGGAATCCAGCCCGCCCAAGGGCGAGGTCACCATGGTCATCGAGGCCGGGACCGGAAAGGCAGCTAACGGAGCGGAGCTTGACCGCCGCCTCATCGAGGCCCTTAAAAGCGAAACCGTGCGCGACGCCGCCGAGCTCGTTTCGGTGTCCTTGGGGTTGGCGAAACGGCGGGTTTACACCCGGGCGCTTGAGCTCAAGCAAGGCCGGAAATGAGCCAAAAAAAACAGGCCTGGAAATTCGGCCGTTTCGCCGAAGAACTGGCGGCGTGGCATTTGCGGTTCAGGGGATATCGCATCGTCGCTAGGGGGTTTCGCTCAACCGTCGGCGAGATCGACATCGTCGCCCGGCGCGGCCAAGTGCTTGCCTTCGTAGAGGTCAAGGCCCGCAAAGACCTCGACGCCGCGGCACAGTCGCTTAGGCCCCGCCAAGCGGGCCGCATCGTCCGCGCCGCCGGAGCCTTTATCCAGTCGCGGCCGGCCTTAAGCGCCCTGGATCAACGTTTCGACGTCATATTGGTCGTCCCATGGAAACTGCCCGTTCACCTTGGAGACGCTTGGCGCCCGGAACTTTAGAGAATTTAAGGTTTGATCGTGTTCATACAATCAAACCTGCGTTCATGCGCCTGTTCATGTGCCCGTTCATGTGCCACTGGGGCTGACGCCCGCTGCGCGGCGGGTTGCGGCTTAGCCCCGCAACCAGAGCCCATAAAGTCCGAATGATTCCATTCAAACTTGATGTGCTCTAGAATAGCGATTCGCTGACTAGGGACCGAGCTCGATGATCGACGCTGTTTCATTTTCATTTTACCGCCGTATCGTTGCCGTGGTTGCCATGGTTGTCCTGGCCGCCGGAGCCCTGGGCGGTTGCGCGGGTGTCGTCATCGGCGGTGGCGCCGCCGTCGGCACGGCGGCCTATCAGGAACGGGGCGTGCGGGGTGTAGCCCGGGATTTGGCGACGGCGACGAAGTTGCGCACCAAATTGCTCGATGCCGGCGAAGCCTACGTCACCGGCGTCGGGATCGAGGTCTACGAGGGCCGGGTGCTGCTGACCGGCACCCTGGAAAAAGAACCCATGCGGGCGGCGGCGGTGAAGCTGGCGTGGAAGACGGAAGGCGTCAAGGACGTCATCAACGAGATTCAGATCGGCCAGTCGTCGCTTCGGGACATCGCCAGGGACTCCTGGATCACCGCCCAGTTGAAAACCAAGATCACCTTCGACAAGAAGATCCTGGCCATCAATTTTTCCATCGAAACGGTGAACGGGATCGTTTACCTGATCGGCATCGCCCAGGACCAGGGTGAACTTGACCGCATCCTTACCCACGGCCGGGGCATCGATTACGTCCGCCGAATCATCAGCCACGTGCGGGTGAAAAAGGGCCGGTCTTGAGGCTGCCTCTCGATATCCGGGCCCGGCTGACCGAAATCGGCGGCGCCGAAGACGGCGCCATCGACCTGTTCGAATCGGCCCTGGTCCTGGCCGCCGCGGACCGGCCCAGGGCCCGCCTCGAACCCTACCGGCGGCACATGGAAGGCATCATTTCGGAAGTCCGCACCTATGTCGGCGGCACCGAGCCTTTGGTCCCGCTCGGCCTTCGCATCGAAGGGCTGGTCCAGGTGATCATCAAGCGATACGGCTACGGCGGCACGCAAGAGGTTTTCGACGATCTTGACGCCGTCAACATGATGCGGGTGATCGACAGCCGTTCCGGTATGCCCATCGTCATCGGTATTCTTTTCATGCAAACGGCCCGGACCCTGGGATGGGACATCTGCGGGCTCGATTTTCCCGGCCGTTTCCTGGTCCGCCTGGAAGCCGGCGGCGAGCGCCGTATCCTCGACCCCTTTGCCGGCGGCGCGGTCGTCGAACCCAGGGACATGCGCGACATGTTCAAGGCCATCGCCGGCAACCATGTCGAGTTGAGGCCGGAGCACTACCGCGACATGGGAAACCGGGACATTCTGCTGCGCCTTCAGGGAAACATAAAGATCCGCCTTCTTCGCGAAGAGCGCTTCGACGACGCCCTGGAAACGCTGGAGGTGATGTTGCTGTTCGCCCCCGACAAACCGGAACTGTGGCGCGAAACGGGGCTTCTCCACGCCCGCCTAGATCATATCAAGGACGCGGTCCGGGCGCTTGAGGAATACCTGCGCCGGTGCGGCGCCGATGAAGCCCGCTACAATACGTCCATGCTCTTGCAGGAACTGCGGGCCCAGCTTAACTAAAACGCCCTACAAAGCCCCGGGCGCTTACCAAAAGGGAGTCCGCCATGGCGTTGAAAGTGGCCATTCAGATGGACCACATCGAAACCGTCGACATCGACGCCGACAGCACCTTCGTGCTG
>PTLK01000047.1 GCA_002938075.1 Alphaproteobacteria bacterium MarineAlpha3_Bin3 | reverse complement strand
GAAGGCAAGGGAAATCTAGAAATGACCGGGCTAACCGCCGGGCTATGCACCCGGAGGGGCGGCGATGCGGGGGGCGGCGCCGTTATCCCGGCGTTTCAGTTCTTGTCCTCTACGCCGTCGTCGATGTGTTCCTTGACCTCGGACATATCGTCGTCGTTCTCGCCCAGGTCCGAGGTGTCCTCGATAAGCTTATCGTCTTTTTCGTAGACCTCCGCCCCGTCCCCGTCTTCATCCTCGGCGTCGCCGCCGTACGGCTCATCATCGCAGGTTTTGGGGACATCGTCCGCCTTGGCAGCGGGATCCACATTGTCCTCGGGAACCTTGATCGGGTTTGTGTCCTCGGGTTCGGGTTTCTCCTCCAGGCGTGCCGGGCGTTTCGGCTTGACCGGGGGGGGCAAGGGAAAGGCAGCGCCGCATTGAGGGCACTCGATGTTTTTTTTCTTGAGGTCGTAAAACGCCGCGCCGCAATTTTGGCAGATCCGTTTCTTGCCCCATGCTTGATCAGCCACCCGTCGATCTCCTTCGGCCTTTTATTCTAAACAAGCATGCCAATTGTCATGTTCTTTTGGCTCTGTCAAAAACAAAAATGGAGTTTAGAAAATTTTTTTTCCGCCCCAGCCCGGCCCCGGCCTGGTTAAGGGAAACCTACTCCGCCCCTTGGTTTCGTGCTAGAGACGGCGAGCGAATAAGACCGAAGGAAATAAGGATTTTTTTGACGTGACGGCCCTGATATCCCGCCCCGCCCGCCCTCTTACCGGCGCCGCGGCCGTCCCCGGCGATAA
The DNA here is from genome assembly GCA_002938075.1 of Alphaproteobacteria bacterium MarineAlpha3_Bin3. Classification (GTDB taxonomy): domain Bacteria; phylum Pseudomonadota; class Alphaproteobacteria; order Rhodospirillales; family Casp-alpha2; genus Casp-alpha2. Next base: position 9,765 of record PTLK01000047.1, on the reverse strand, counting down.
ATCGATTTCGCACCGGGCGTTGATTCTCGGTGCCCTTGCGGTGGGCGAAACCCGGATCGCCGGGCTTTTGGCGTCCGCCGACGTGCTCGCCACGGTCGCCGCCGTCAAGGCCCTGGGCGCCCAGGCCGAACAAGGCGAAAACGGCGATTGGCGCGTTTACGGGCGCGGCGTCGGTGGCCTCGCCGAACCCCAGGGCGTGCTCGACATGGGCAACTCGGGCACGGCGGCGCGGCTGCTGATAGGGGTTGTGGCGACCCATCCCTTAACCGTGACTTTTGCCGGCGATAAGTCACTTTCCGTTCGCCCGATGGAACGCGTGATGACGCCGCTGCGCCAGATGGGGGCGCAGTTCACGACCCGGTCGGGCGGCTGCCTGCCGATCACCATCACCGGTACCCCATCCCCGGTCCCCATTGTCTATGAGTTGCCGGTGGCCTCGGCGCAGATCAAATCGGCGGTGCTGTTGGCGGGCTTGAACACGCCGGGCCGCACCACCGTCATCGAGCCGCAGCCGACCCGCGACCACACCGAAAGGATGCTCGGCCATTTCGGCACCGAGGTGGTGATCATGGTAAAGCCCGGGGCCCCCGGAGCTAAGGAGATCACCCTGACTGGACAACCGGAACTGACCGGCGCCGAGGTCAGGGTGCCCGGCGATATCTCGTCCGCCGCCTTCCCGCTGGTGGCGGCGCTACTGGTGCCGGATTCAAAGATTACGTTAACCGGCGTCGGCGTTAATCCCTTGCGCTCGGGCCTGATCGAGACGTTGAGGGAAATGGGCGCCGCCATCTCCATCGACAACCCGCGTAATGAGGGCGGCGAACCGGTCGCCGACCTGACAGTGGTCACCTCGGGCCTCAAGGGGGTCACGGTTTCCGGTGCCCGGGCACCGAGAATGATCGACGAATACCCGATCCTTGCCGTCGCCGCCGCTTATGCCCAAGGCGTGACCCGGCTGGAGGGCTTGGCTGAGCTCCGGGTCAAGGAAAGCGACCGCCTGGACGCCATCGTCCGGGGGCTGACGGCGGCCGGTATCGAGGTGGAGGCCAGCGACGATGCCCTGACCGTCAAGGGTGGGGGCGGGCCGCCCCCCGGCGGCGCCCGGATCGAGGCCCGGCTGGACCACCGGATCGCCATGGCGTTTCTGGTTCTGGGCATGGTGGCGGAAGCTCCCGTCGAGATCGACGACGCCACCACCATCGACACCAGCTTCCCCGGTTTCGCCGACCTGATGAACGGCCTCGGCGCTGCCGTCGCCGCCCAAAAAGAAGGATAAAGCCTTGATTATCGCCATCGACGGACCCGCCGCCGCCGGCAAGGGCACCCTGGCGCGCCGCCTGGCGGAACATTTCGGCCTGGCGTTCCTGGATACGGGGCTTCTGTACCGGGCCGTCGGCATGAACATGGTGCGGGGCGGGGCCGACCTGAACGACCCGGTCCTGGCCGAGGCGGCAGCGAAAGCTCTGACGCCAAAGGACCTGGAGGCCGAAGACCTGCGCACGGACGCCGCTGCCGACGCCGCGTCCCGGGTTTCTGCCGTTCCCGGGGTCCGCGCCCAATTGCTTGAATTTCAGCGCCATTTCGCCGCCGACCCCCCCGGCGGCGCTAAAGGGACAGTTCTCGATGGCCGCGACATCGGCACCGTGGTCTGCCCCGACGCCGACGCCAAGCTGTTCATCACCGCCACCGTCGAGGTCCGCGCCGAAAGGCGTTTTAAAGAGTTGCGGGAAAGGGGCCTCGACGCTATACATGGCCGCGTTCTCGCGGATATGGAGGAACGCGACGCGCGCGACCGAGACCGCGCCGTCTCTCCGCTGGAGCCGGCCAAAGACGCCTATCAACTGGATACCAGCGACTTGGACGCCGATCAGGTTTTTGCCGCGGCGCTCGGCTTCATCCGTTCTGGGAACGGTTAAGGTAGCTGAAGGCCAACATTCCTGCCGGGTGCCGATTGCCGGGACAGGGAAAATTTTCAACCCAAGACCACCGGACCCAACCGGTTAGCCTGAAAACGGAATAGAGAAGGATTAAGGACCTCATGGCTCCTGAAAAACAAACCGCCGATACCCCGGCCGCGGCCGCGGACGCACCCCCCGCCATCAAGGAAAGTTTCGCCGACCTGCTGGAAGAATCCCTTGGCACCGACGGCAAATTCGAAGGCCGCGTCGTCAAGGGCACGGTGATCGCCGTCGACAGCGAAGAGGTGCTGATCGACGTCGGCCTCAAATCCGAGGGCCGCGTGCCGCTGAAGGAGTTCGCCACCCCCGGCCAGGAAACGGAGATCAATACCGGCGACACCGTCGATGTCTTCGTCGAACGCTACGAAGACCGGGACGGCATCGTCCGCCTCAGCCGCGAAAAGGCGCAGCGCGAGGAAGCCTGGAGGGAGCTGGATAAATCCTTCAACAAGGGCGAGCGTGTCAACGGCATCATTTTCGGCCGCGTCAAGGGAGGCTTCATCGTCGATCTGGCGGGCGCGGTGGCATTCCTGCCCGGAAGCCAAGTGGATATCCGCCCGGTCCGCGACATCACCCCGATGATGAACACGCCGCAGCCGTTCCAAATCCTGAAAATGGACCCGCAGCGCAACAACATCGTCGTATCGCGCCGCGCCGTGCTGGAGGAAACCCGCACCGAAGCCCGATCGGAACTGATTTCCAACCTTTCCGAGGGCCAAGTTCTCGAAGGCGTGGTCAAGAACATCACCGATTACGGGGCTTTTGTGGACCTGGGCGGCGTCGACGGCCTTTTGCATGTCACCGATATCGCTTGGCGCCGCGTCAATCACCCGTCCGAATCCTTGCAGATCGGCCAAACCGTGAAGGTGCAGGTGATCCGCTTCAATGCCGAAACCCAGCGTATTTCGCTGGGCATGAAACAATTGGAGACCGATCCCTGGGAAGGGGTCGAGGAAAAATATCCGTCGGGCACCAAGTTCACGGGTCGGGTCACCAACATTACCGATTACGGCGCTTTCGTCGAACTGGAGCCGGGTGTGGAGGGGCTGGTGCACGTGTCCGAGATGAGCTGGAATAAAAAGAACACCCACCCCGGCAAGATCGTTTCCACCAGCCAGGAAGTCGAGGTCATGGTGCTCGACGCGGACCCGAAAAAACGCCGCATCTCGCTGGGCCTCAAACAATGCCAGGATAACCCGTGGGAGGCCTTCCTTTCCTTGTACACCACCGGTTCCGAGGTCGAGGGCGAGGTCAAGAACATCACCGAGTTCGGGCTTTTCATCGGCCTCGAGGGTGAAATCGACGGCATGGCCCACCTATCCGACCTCAGTTGGGAGAAATCCGGCGAAGAGGCGCTGGCCGATTTCAAGAAAGGTCAGACCGTCAAGGCCAAGGTACTGAACGTGGACGTGGAAAGGGAACGCATCAGCCTCGGCATCAAGCAGTTGACCGAAAACCCCTTGGGCGCCGGGACGGGCGGGCTCAAGAAAGGCAACATCGTGACCTGCGCCATCACTGCGGTCGTCGACAACGGGATCGAAGTTTTGATCAACGATTCCGTGCCCGGCTTCATCCGCAAGGGCGATCTCAGCCGCGACCGGTCCGAACAGCGCCCCGATCGTTTTGCCGCCGGGGAGAAGATCGACGCCAAGATCACCCAGATCGACAAGTCCGGCCGCAAGCTGACACTTTCCATCAAGGCCCGTGAGGTGGAGGAAGAAAAGAAGGCGATGGCGGCTTATGGCTCGTCGGATGCCGGCGCCTCGTTGGGTGATATCCTCGGCGCGGCGTTCAAGAAGAAAGCCGGCGAAAACGACGACAAGGCAGCCAAGCCCAAGGCTAAGCCCGAGGCCAAGAAGGCGGAAACCAAAAAGGACGACAAGGCCAACGACAAGAAGGGCGACGACAAGAAGGCTGATACAAAGGAAGACAAGAAGGCCGACAAAAAAGCCGCGGCCAAACCGGCGAAAAAAGCGCCGGCCAAGAAAAAAGCCCCGGCCAAGGCCGCCGCCGGCAAGAAGGACGCGGGCGACAAGAAGGAAACCAAGAAAAAGGCCGCGCCTAAGGCCAAGAAGCCGGAGAAATAGACCGGAGAAGTAGAAAGGGCGTTCCGGAATGTCCCTAGACGCCGATTACGTTGTCGAAAGACGCCGCCTGAAACGGCGGTTGACCTTCTGGCGGGTGTTGGGCGTCGTTGCCCTGGTCGCCGCCGTTGTCGCGGCCGCCGGCCGCTTCGACCTCCGCCGCCAACAGGACCACGTGGCCCAGATCGCCATCGGCGGCCTGATCCTCGACGATCCGGCCCGCGACGAGGCAATGAAAGAAGTCGCCGACGACGACAAGGTGAAGGCGCTGCTGGTCAAGATCGACAGCCCCGGCGGCACCTATGTCGGCGGCGAGGCGCTTTACGAATCGCTGCGCCAGGTGGGGGAAAAGAAACCCGTGGTGGCGATCATGGGGACCACGGCGACGTCGGCCGGATACATGTCGGCGCTGGGCTCCGACCACATCGTCGCCCGGTCCTCGACCCTTACCGGCTCCATCGGGGTCATTTTGCAGACCGCCGACGTGACCGGGCTTTTGGACAAGATCGGCATCAAGTCGGTAGTGGTGAAAAGCGGGCCTTTGAAGGCCCAGCCTAATCCGCTAGAGAAGTTTTTGCCCGCCGCCCGCAAGGCGACCGAGGCCATCATCGCCGATTACTTCGACATGTTCGTGACCCTGGTCGCCGAAAGGCGCTCCCTTTCCAGGGAACAGGTGCTGAAACTCGCCGACGGCCGGGTTTTCAGCGGCCGCCAGGCCAAGAAAGCAGGGCTCGTCGACGCCCTCGGCGCCGAGCCCGAAGCCCGGAAATGGCTTTCCGAAACCCACAAGATCGCGGATTCCTTGCCGGTTAAGGAAGTGAAGGTCAAACACGAGGACGAACCGTGGCGTGATCTCTTTGATTCCATGATCGGAAAAGTTATGTTTTCTGAAAGACTTAGTCTTGACGGCGTGATCGCGCTTTGGCACCCTGATTTGTGGTAGGTATCCAAAAAGGTATACAACCCCGCCGAAAATGCCCCGGCAGTAAAAAATTTGACAAGCCCAGCGTAAAACCAGCGCACAAAGGGGGGTTAGTGGCATGACAAAGTCGGAACTGATTGCGCGTCTGGCCGCGTCAAACCCGCATCTTTACCAGCGGGACGTTGAGCGCATCGTCACCACCATATTCGATGAAATCACCGATGCGCTGGCCGTCGGCGACCGCGTTGAACTGCGCGGATTCGGAGCGTTTTCGGTGAAACGGCGCGGCGCCCGGATCGGCCGCAATCCGCGGACCGGCGAAACGGTTCAAGTGTCCGAGAAATTCATTCCATACTTCAAGACCGGCAAGCAACTGCGCGAGAAACTGAACAGCGGCGGTTAAGCCCCCGCCGGCTGCTGTCCCGCTGGCTGCCGTCGTTTCGAGGCCTTTGGCGGTATATTTGGACAAACGCAAATTTAAGGAACGGACGCCTGTGTCGAAGGTGTTTTTCTGGATCGTCGTGATGCCTTTGGCGGCGGCGGTCATTGTTTTTTCCGTCAACAACCGCGCCGACGTGGTGTTGGACCTGTGGCCGCTGGATATGGTAACCCAGCCGCTGCCGGTGTTTTCGGTGGTGCTGGCGGGACTTTTCGCCGGTTTTTTGATCGGTGGTCTGGTGGTCTGGATTTCCGGCGGCAAGGCCCGCCGGCGCGCCCGCCGCGAGGGGCATCGGGCCGATCGCGCCGAACGCGAGATCAAGGAAGCCGAAGCCCGCCTCAAGCGCCAGCAAGCCGAAACCACCGAGTCCGGCCACGACGTGCCCCGGCTCCCCGATGCCGCGGCCTGAGGGCGATAAAACCCCTCAAACTGGCGTTCCCGCCCGCACAGGGCTATAACACCGCCCGATTGACCCTTGGTATTAACGAGGCAATTCCGTGGACCCATCGGACAGAATTTTCGTCGCCCTAGATACGTCCGACCTGGACAAGGCCCTGGCCCTGGCCGAGGGGCTCCGGGGGCTCGTCGGCGGGGTCAAGCTGGGCCAGGAGTTCTTCACCGCCCAGGGGCCGGCGGGGGTCGACGCCGTGACGGCGCTGGGCCTGCCCGTGTTCCTCGATCTGAAATTCCACGACATCCCGGCGACGGTGTCCCGCGCCGTCGGCGCGGCGCTGGCCCTGAAGCTGTTTATGCTCAACGTCCATGCGTCGGGCGGCGAGGCGATGATGTGGGCCGCCGCCGATGCAGCGGGTTTGGCCGACGACGAACGCCCGCTGGTGGTCGCGGTGACGGTGCTGACGTCGCTGTGGTCGGGCGATTTGGTGGCCACCGGGATCGACGACAATATAGAAGATCAAGTGCTGCGCCTGGCGGCGCTGGCGGAAAACTGCGACCTCGACGGCGTCGTCTGTTCGCCCCGCGAAGTGGCGGCGCTACGCCGGGAACGGGGCCCGGACTTCAAGCTGGTGGTCCCTGGCATCCGTCCCACCTGGGCCGCGACGGACGACCAGAAACGCGTCGAAACGCCGGCCGATACGGTCGCCGCCGGCGCCGATTACCTGGTCATCGGCCGTCCCATCACCGAATCCCAAGACCCAGCCGACGCCGCCCGGCGCATTGCCGATGAAATCGGTAAATAACGGGCTATGAGCATCGAAGTCAAAATCTGCGGGCTGACGGATGCCGCCGCCGTTAAGGCGGCCGTCGAAGGCGGCGCGGCCATGTGCGGTTTCGTCTTTTTCCCGGCCTCGCCCCGCAACCTGACCCCAAAGGAAGCCGCCGAACTAACCAAAGGCGTGCCCGAAGGCGTCATCCGCGTCGGCCTGACCGTCGACGCTGACGACGCGTTGCTGGCCGAGATTGCGTCGGTAGCCAAGGTCGACATGGTGCAGCTTCACGGCGCCGAGACGCCGGCGCGCACGAACGAGGTCCGCGAGCGCTTTGGGCTGCCGGTGATCAAGGTCTTGGCCGTCCAGGGGCCGGACGACCTCGCCGCCGCCGAGGCTTACCAAGGCGTCGCCGACCGGTTGATGTTCGACGCCAAGCCGCCCGAAGACGCTTCCCGCCCCGGCGGCAACGCGCGCACCTTCGATTGGCGGGTGTTGAAGAATCAAACCTTCGCCCTGCCGTGGCTGCTGGCCGGCGGGCTGACGGCGGAAAATCTGGCCGAGGCGGTAAAAACCAGCGGTGCCGTGGCCGTCGATGTGTCGTCCGGCGTCGAAGACGCCCCCGGGGTCAAGAACGTGGACAAAATCCGCGCCTTCCTGGCCGCCGCGGCGGCACTGTAGCGGTTCCCCAGGCCACCGAATATCCAACAAAACGCTGTTTTTACGCGGATTTTGTGGTTTATTTCAGCCATAAAACCCGGGGAAGACCATGACCAAGCTGAACACCTATCGCGCCGGCCCCGACGAAGCCGGGCACTTCGGCATCTATGGCGGCCGGTTTGTCGCCGAAACCCTGATGCCGCTGATCCTGGAGGTCGAAAAGGCCTACGCCGTGGCCAAGGACGATCCTGCCTTCTGGGACGAGTTCCATTCGCAGATGAAGCATTACGTCGGCCGGCCGAGCCCGCTTTATTTCGCCCGCCGCCTGACCGAGCTTTTCGGCGGCGCCAAGGTCTATTTCAAGCGCGACGAGCTCAACCACACCGGGGCGCATAAGATCAACAATACCATCGGCCAGATCCTGCTCGCCCGGCGCATGGGCAAGACCCGGGTCATCGCCGAAACCGGGGCCGGACAGCACGGGGTGGCGACGGCGACGGTGTGCGCGTTGTTCGACATCCCGTGTGTCGTCTACATGGGCGAGACGGACATCGAGCGCCAATCCCCCAACGTCTTTAGGATGAAGCTGCTGGGCGCCGACATCGTCCCGGTAACAGCCGGCACCGGGACGCTGAAGGACGCCATGAACGAGGCGCTGCGCGACTGGGTCGCCAACGTCGAGAATACCTTCTACATCATCGGCACCGTCGCCGGCCCGCATCCCTATCCGGCCATGGTGCGCGACTTCCAGGCCGTCATCGGCAACGAGGTTCGCGAACAGATACAGGAAGCCGAAGGCCGCAAGCCGGATTCGCTCGTCGCCTGCATCGGCGGCGGGTCGAACGCCATGGGGCTGTTCCATCCGTTTCTCGACGACGAGGACGTGCGCATCATCGGCGTCGAGGCCGCTGGCCACGGTATCGAGACCGGCGAACACTGCGCGTCGCTGACCGGCGGCAAGCCGGGCGTTCTGCACGGCAACCGGACGTATCTGCTGCAGACCGACGACGGCCAGATCCTCGACGGCCATTCGATTTCCGCCGGGCTCGACTACCCGGGCATCGGGCCGGAACATTCGTGGCTGTTCGATAACGGCCGCGTAGAATATGTCTCAGTCACCGATAAAGAAGCCCTCGATGCGTTTCAGTTGTGCACGAAAATGGAAGGCATCATCCCGGCGCTGGAGCCGGCCCACGCGCTCGCCCACGTCGCCAAGATCGCCGGCGACCTGCCCAAGGACCATTTAATGGTGATGAACATGTGCGGGCGCGGCGACAAGGACGTGTTTGCCGTCGCCCGCCTCCTCGGCATCGAGGTTTCCCAATGACGGACCTGGAAACCCGCATCGGAAAACGCTTTGCCGCGCTCAAGGCCGAGCGCCGCGCGGGCCTGGTGACTTTCGTCACCGCCGGCGATCCGGACCTGGAAACGTCAAAGGAAATCCTTTTTGGTTTACCCGGGGCCGGCGCCGACCTGATCGAACTCGGCATGCCGTTCTCGGACCCGATGGCCGACGGCCCGGCCATCCAGGCCAGTTCGTTGCGCGCGCTGAAGAACGGCATGACGCTGAAGAAGACGCTGGATTTGGTCGCCGAGTTCCGCAAGACCGACAACGACACCCCGGTGGTGCTGATGGGCTATTACAACCCCATCTACATCCTCGGCGTCGATGCCTTCGCCGCCGAGGCCCAGGCGGCCGGCGTCGACGGGCTGATCATCGTCGACCTGCCGCCGGAAGAGGTGGACGAGCTGTGGCAGCCAGCGCGGGCCGCCGGCATCGATTTCATCTTCCTGACCGCACCGACGTCCGACGACGCCCGGCTGCCGGTGATCGTCAAGCGTGCGTCGGGATTCATCTATTACGTTTCCATCACCGGCATCACCGGCACGCGCTCGGCTGACATCGCCGACGTCGGGGTGGCGCTTAAGCGCATCTGCAAGCACACCGAGCTTCCCATCGCCGTCGGCTTCGGCATCAAGACCCCGGAACAAGCGGCCGAGATCGCGTCGGTCGCCGACGCCGCCGTGGTCGGCTCGGCCCTGGTCGATATCATCGCCGCCAACCTGGACCCCGATGGTAGACCTAAGGAAGGGGTGGTGGAAAAACTGCTGGGCCTGGTGGCCGACCTGTCGGCGGGGATCGGCGGCGCCGACAAAAAGGTGGCTTAGGTGAACTGGCTCAAGAATTTCGTCAAGCCCAAGCTCCAGAAGCTCGTCGGCGGCGGCAAGGACATCCCTGACAACCTGTGGCACAAGTGCCTGGAATGCTCGCAGATGATCTTTCACCGGGATTTGGAGAAACACCTCCACGTCTGTCAGCATTGCGGCCATCACATGCGGCTGCCAGCCCGGCTCAGGCTTCAAATGCTGTTCGACGGCGGCGAATACAAGACCGTCGAAGTGGCGTCGACGGCGGACGATCCCTTGAAGTTCCGCGACCACCGCAAATATACGGACCGCCTAAAAGAAGCCCGTAATGCCACCGGCGCCGACGATGCGCTGAGGGTCGCCCACGGCAAGATGGGCGGCATTGGCG
>PTLK01000046.1 GCA_002938075.1 Alphaproteobacteria bacterium MarineAlpha3_Bin3 | reverse complement strand
GTCGTGATCGTCCGGACCGGCGTCGGGAAGCAGCCGTACCATGGCCTCGCGCAGCGGCAACCCGACCACCTGGCGCACCGCTTCGGCTTCCGGCCTGGGATGGACGCGGGCGTCGAAGGCGCTAAACATAGAGGAAATGATCGAATGCTGTGAGTCGACCAAAGTGCCGTCACAGTCGAAAACGGCCAATCGCGGGGAATGAGATTCAGGCATGTTCAGGAGATTCCCAATGGCGGCGCGGGAATAACGAAACGCGATTTATTGGGGGGCTAAGGTGCTTTCTTCGGACAACAGATAGCCGACGCCGCGAAGGGTATGGACACTGACATTGGCGCCGGAGCCAGCCAATCGTTTGCGCAGCCGCGAAACGTGAACCTCTACCGAGTTGGACGAGACTTCCTTGCCGAAGCCGTAAATCTTGTCTTCGAGCACGTCCTTGGGGACGACGTGGCTGGCGCGGCGCATCAGGTGCTCGAGTACCCCCAATTCGCGCCTGGGAATGGAAATCGTCCTGTCGTTGACCTGCACCTCTCGGGCCGTGGTGTCGAAGGAAACGTTGCCGGTGGTAATCACCAAACCGAGACCCTTCCCCCGGATGGCGCAACAAGACCCGGATTCGGACGACCAGCTCTTCCATGGCGAAAGGTTTCAACAGGTAATCATCGCCGCCGCTGTTGAGGCCGCGTACCCGGTCGTCTATGCCGTCGCAGGCGGTCAGGATCAGGACCGACGTTTCAACTCCAGCGTCCCGCCATGACCGCAACATGTCCAGCCCGTCGGCATCGGGAAGGCCCAGGTCGAGGATAATGGTGCCGTATTTTGCCGTCGCCCGGGCGGCCTCGCCGCTGCTGGCGGCATCGACGGCGTCAACGGTGAAGCCTTCCTTTTCCAAGCCGTTCTTTACGAATTTGGCAAACCGTTCGTGATCTTCGATCAATAATAGCCGCATGCGCCATCCCTGCAAATTAGGCCGCCGGCAATGCGCTGGTACGCATTCCCCCCCAAAAAAACAATTTTGACCTCAAGAGTTCGTTGCCGCCTTTTTTCCGGAAATCGGTTCCCTTTCGAACCATTTTCGGACGGCTGGCTTATTTATTGTAGTCCGAAAGGACTCCTTGGAAAGGAGTCTCACGGTTCCTCTAAGTCTTTGAATTCTTGAAATAAATCCTTCCCGGCCCGGTCGTCGAAACCGAACGTACGGAAAGTCGCCCGCATGTGGTCCGGCAATGGGGCCGACACTTCCAAAATACCTCCTGCCGGGTGCGGTATGCGCAGGTTTTTGGCATGTAGGTGGAGTCGCCTGGAGATATCTTCGCCGGCAATAAAGGCTTCCCGACCGCCGTATTTTCCGTCGCCCAGGATCGGCGTCTCCATGGCCACGGCATGAACCCGTAATTGATGGGTGCGGCCGGTTTCAGGTTCAAAAGCCACCCACGCCGCCTTACCCCCGGCGCGGTCGATGACACGGTAACGGGTGAGGGCCTTTTTGCCACCGGCAACCCCGGCGCTGACCTTTTCCCCGCCCCGGCCATGCCGTTTTGCCAGCGCCAGATCGATGATCCCCTCGGGCGACCTGGGAACCCCCACTACCACCGCCCAGTAAAGCTTGCGTGCCTGCTTGGACCGGAAGGCGGCGGTCAGTTTCCGGGCCGCGGCACCGTTGCGGGCCAGTACCAAGACGCCGCTGGTGTCCTTGTCGAGCCGGTGCACCAGCCGAGGACATTCACGGGCGCCGAAACGAAGCGCATCGAGCATGGCGTCAAGATGCTTGCCAAGGCCGTTGCCGCCCTGAACCACCAGGCCGGCAGGTTTGTCGATGACAAGGACATCGTCATCCCGGTGCAGGACCCGGGCTTTCAGGTTCCGGTCATCGGCCTTGGAAATCTTGGGTTTGTGACGCACGGGTTCCGTCGGCAAGGATCCCAGGGGCGGCACCCTCACCTGTTGTCCTGCCTGCAACCGGGCGCTAGCCTTGACGCGCCCGCCATCGATCCGGACTTGGCCGGTGCGCAACCATTTCTGCACCCGGGAGTGGCCAATACTGGGGAAACGCTGCCTGAACCAGCGATCGACGCGCATGCCCGCTTCGTCGTCCCTCACCTTGAGGGTTTTCACGCCACCCATGGCCAAAATCCCAAATCGTTGAGGCTGGCGACCATCTTCGTCTTTTCCTGTATTCATGGACAATGGCTAGACCGAAAGAAGGAAAGAAGGAAAAGACTATTCCTTTTGGCGGCGCAGTTTATCCCAGTAATCGAGCCGTTTGGTGATTTCCCGCTCGAATCCCCGTTCGCCGGGCTGGTAAAAGCGCGTTCGGGCCATGCCTGCGGGAAAATAGTTCTGGCCGGAAAAGCCTTCTTCGGTGTTGTGGTCGTATTCGTAACCGGCGCCGTATCCCAGGTCCTTCATCAAGCCGGTCGGCGCGTTGAGGATATGTTTCGGCGGATCGAGGGATCCCGTCTCCCGGGCCGCTTTGGCGGCCATCTTTTCGGCCTTGTAGGCGGCGTTGGATTTGGGCGCCGTGGCCAGATAAATCACGCATTGCGCGATCGCCAGATCGCCTTCCGGCGAGCCCAGGCGCTCATAAGCCTCCCAGGCGGCAATGGATTGCATCAGGGCCTGCGGATCGGCGAGGCCGATGTCCTCGGAAGCGAAACGGACCAGCCGCCGGGCGATATAGCGGGGGTCTTCGCCGCCGGCCAGCATCCTGGCCAGCCAATAAAGCGCCGCGTCGGTGTCGGAGCCGCGAAGTGATTTATGGAGCGCGCTGATTAGGTTGTAATGGCCCTCCTGTGACTTGTCGTAAAGCGGCACCCGCCGCTGCACCACCTCGGTCAACTGGGCGGTGTCGATGAGCGGCGCATCGGGCAGCGCCAACACCGATTCGACCATGTTCAAAAGGTACCGCCCGTCGCCGTCGGCCATGGCGCGGAGCGCGGTCCGGGCATCGGCGTCCAGGGGAAGGGCCCGGCCTTCCAGTTTTTCGGCCCGGACCAGCAGTTCTTCCAGCGATCCGTCGTCGAGCCGGTTCAGTACCAGCACCTGGGTCCGGGACAAAAGCGGGGCGTTGAGCTCGAACGACGGATTTTCCGTCGTCGCGCCGACCAGGATCACGGTGCCGTCCTCCACATAGGGAAGGAACCCGTCCTGCTGGGCGCGGTTGAAACGATGGATTTCGTCAACGAAAAGCAAGGTTCCCTGGCCCATCTCGCGTTTTTGCCGCGCCGTTTCGAACACCTTGCGCAAGTCGGCGACGCCGGAAAACACCGCCGACAGGCGTTCGAAATGCAAATCCGAAATATCCGCCAACAGCCCGGCGATGGTGGTCTTGCCGGTGCCCGGCGCCCCCCAAAGGATGATCGAGTTGAGCTTCCCCGATTCCACCATCCGGGAAATCGGCCCGTCCCCGCAAAGCAGGTGGTCCTGTCCAACGACTTCAGAAAGGTCCTTCGGACGCAGGCGGTCGGCCAAGGGGCGCGGGGCGCCGGATTCGAAGAGCGTGCTCATGTCTTCTCCGCCCCCGGCTAGGGTCTTTCCGGCCAAAATTGGATCAATTCTGTTTCTCGATTGGCGCGGCGATCCGGTGCCGAAACGGTTGCAGGGCGATCTGGGTGCATCGGCCAAGGCCGGTTCGGCGCTGGGCGCCCGCCAATCGGAAACCCGGAGGGACGGAGCGATTTTGCACCAGTTCCGGCGCAAAGAATCTTGCCCGCATTCGGATACGCGCAGCGCTTCTTTGCTTGGTCCTGGTACAAAATCGCTCCGTCAGAATGGTTCAATTTGGGCCGGAAAGACCCTAGTATCCGCGATCAGCCCAGATGCGTCTTGAACAGGTCGAGGGTGCGTTCCCGGGCGGCTTCGGCGGAAGCCTGGTGGTAATGTTGTCCGCCGACACGGGCAAAGGCATGACCCTGGCCCTGATAATCGTAAATCGTAACCTTGTCGTTGCCTTCCAGCGCGGCACGGACTTCCGCCTGCTGTTCGGGGGACACGAATTGGTCCTCGGTGGGGACATGGAGGATCATCGGCGCGTTGATCGTCTCGCCGATATGTTCCGTCAGCATCACCCCGTAATAGCTGACCGCGGCGTCGGCCTTGGTCCGCGTCGCCGTGAGAAACGCCAGCCGGCCGCCCAGACAAAATCCGACGGTGCCCACCTTGCCGGAACAGCCATCAAGGTCGCGCAGGGTTTCGATGGTGGAATCAAGATCCTGAACCCCTTTGTCGAGGTTGAAACCGTTGAACAGTTCGAACGCCCGGGCCCATTCTTCCTCCGAGCCGTCGGTCAACTGAATGCCCGGCTCCTGGCGCCAGAAAAGGTCGGGGCAAAGGGCCATGTAGCCGGCCTCTGCGAAGCTGTCGGTAAGGCCGCGCATGACGTCATTGACGCCGAAAATCTCCTGGATCACCACGACACCCGGGCCGTTTCCTGATGGAGGCGGCGCCAAATAGCCCATGAAATCGCCGCCATCGGCGGCGTTGATGGTGATTTCCTTGCCGCTCATGGTTAAATCCTCCTGCAAATCTTTTTTGGTTGCCTACTTAGGTTATCGAAAAAGCCAACGGGGTGACGTTAGCGCATTATCCGTGACGGGGCCAATCCGGGGCCGGCTAAACTCAACCGTTGATAATCAGGCTCAACACCTTGCCGTCCCGGTCGACGGTAATATGCCAACGGCCCGACTTTGCCGACATCAGCGAGCGAAGGTGAGCCACATTGGCAACGTCCTTGCCGTTGACGGACCGCACCAGATCCCCCAACCGGAACCCCAGGCGGTTGGCGGGCGAGCCCTTTGTCATCTCGATCACCACTACCCCGCTGACGAATGGATCGAGACCGAATTCATCCGCCAAGGCCGGCGATAGGTTGGCCACTTTAGAACCGGCCAGGGGTTGTTGCCCGGTCAGGACGGTAATATTGCGCGGAGGGATTTCCGGCGGCGGGGCTAGTAAAAGCTTCAACGCCATCGTCCGGCCCTTGCGCATCACCCGGAGCGCCAACGTTTCACCCACCAGCAGCGTGGCGATGCGGTATCTCAGCCCCTTCGGGTCGTTAACTTCATGGCCGTTGGCGGCCAACACCACGTCGCCGACCCGGAGTCCCGCCCTGTCGGCGGCCCCGCCTTTATAGACATTGTTAATCAGCACGCCCGTCGGCCGCTTCATGCCGAGAGACGTGGCGATGTCCTGGGACACACCCTGCCCCGAGGCCCCGAGCCAGGGTCGCACCAACTTGCCACCGTTGGTCAGGCTGTTGATCACGGCCCGCACCATGTTCGAAGGGATCGCGAAACCGATGCCGAGGGAACCGCCGCTTTTTGAGAATATGGCGGTGTTCACCCCGACCAACTTGCCGTCCATGCTCACCAAGGCGCCGCCGGAGTTACCCGGATTGATGGCGGCATCGGTCTGGATGAAGAAATTAAGGTCCGACGAGGTGACCCGCGTGCGGGCCAGCGCCGAAACGATGCCGCTGGTCACCGTCTGGCCGACGCCGAAGGGATTGCCGATGGCGAGAACCAGATCGCCGACTTCGAGATCGTCCGAATCGCGAAGCGCCATCACCGGCAGCGAATCCTTGCCGATCTCGACCTTGAGGATCGCCAGGTCCGTGCGATCATCCGTGAGGGCCGTGGTGGCGGCGAATTCGCGCCGGTCGGCCAGCACCACATTGATCTGATCGGCGCCCTCGATGACGTGCTTGTTGGTGACGATCAGTCCGTCGGGGCGGACGATCACGCCCGAGCCGAGGGAGTTCTGTTGCTGCTTTTGGGGCTGTCTGAATCCGAAATCCTCGCCGAAAAAGCGGCGGAAAAAGGGGTCGTCGAATAGCGGCAGGCTTCTACGTCCCTGCACCACCTTGCGGGCATAGATGTTGACCACGGCGGGGGCGGCCTTCTTAACCAGAGGCGCGAAAGAAAGCTGCACCTCGGCTTTCGTGCGGGGCACCTGGCGTTCGGCAGCCTGGCCGTCAAAAGCGGCTAACACCCATGCCAAGGCGGTCATCGCGCCAAGGGTTTTAAAAAGGCAAAAAGCAGCCACCGGGGCTGCCTTTGCGATCGATATTCGGTGATCCCGGAGACGGTGGATCAAGCTGCCTCCCCCGGCCCATCGGTTTCCGCCTCAAGGGCGTGGCGAGCCTTGTCTTCGGCGCCCTTGGCGTCGGGGTCCCGGTCGACCAGTTCGATCACCGCCATCGGCGCGTTATCGCCATACCGGAACCCGGCCTTCACCACCCGGGTATAACCGCCGCTTCGTTCCTTGTAGCGTTCGGCCAGGGCTCCGAAAAGTTTGGACACGGCGCTGTCGTCGCGCAGGTATGAGTGCGCCCGGCGGCGGGCATGAAGGGTGCCGCGCTTGCCCAGGGTGATCATTTTATCGGCAACGCGCCTGAGTTCCTTGGCCTTCGGCAAGGTCGTCTTGATCTGTTCGTGGGTCAGCAAAGACACCGCCATGTTGGAAAACATGGCTTTGCGGTGTGAACTGGTGCGGTTTAGCTTGCGGGCGCCGTGACGGTGACGCATGGTTCAGGCTCCTTTTTGCTTCCGTACGCGTGCCATTTTACACGCACGTATGTTCGTTCTTTCTTATCAGACCGAGGGAACTCCCTAGAAGGGGTCTTCCAGCTTTTTCGCCAATTCCTCGATATTCTCGGGCGGCCAATCGGGGATTTCCATACCCAGATGAAGGCCCATTTGCCCCAGGACTTCCTTGATTTCATTTAACGATTTGCGGCCGAAATTGGGAGTCCGCAGCATATCGGTTTCGGTTTTCTGGACCAGATCGCCGATGTAGATAATGTTGTCGTTCTTCAGGCAATTGGCCGAACGAACCGAAAGCTCCAATTCATCGACCTTGCGCAAAAGGTTCTTGTTGAACGGCAGTTCTTCGTGCTGCTCTTCGGAGAGGGCCTTTTGCGGTTCCTCGAAGTTGATAAACAGGCTCAATTGGTCCTGAAGGATGCGGGCCGCCAACGCCACCGCGTCGTCGGGAGAAACGACGCCGCTGGTGGTGACTTCAAGGCTCAGCTTGTCGTGGTCGGTGACCTGGCCGACGCGGGTATTGTCGACCTTGTAGGTGACCTTGCGCACCGGGGAAAACACCGCATCCACCGGGATCAAGCCGATGGGGCTGTCCTCGGGCCGGTTCTGGATCGCCGCGACATAGCCTTTGCCGTTTTCAACGGTCAGTTCCATGTTCAGCTTTGCACCCTTGTCCAGGTGACAAAGCACCAGGTCCGAATTCATGATTTCGATGTCGGGGCCAGCTTCGATGGCGGCGGCCTTGACTTCGGCCGGGCCAGAGGCCTTCAGCGTCATCCGCTTCGGTCCCTCGGCGGACATCCGGATGTTGAGAGACTTGATGTTGAGGACAATGTCCGTGACGTCTTCGCGGACGCCCGGGATGGCTGAAAACTCGTGCAGGACGCCGTCAATATGCACCGACGTCACCGCCGCCCCTTGCAGGGACGACAACAAGACCCTTCTTAAGGCATTGCCAAGGGTCAGGCCAAAGCCTCGTTCCAGTGGTTCGGCGACGATGGTGGCCGTGCGCGTCGCATCGGCGCCCGGTTGCACGTCGAGTTTTGTTGGTTTAATCAGTTCTTGCCAGTTTTTTTGAATCAATTTGGTGACCTCACGCTCGCGACGTTGATCTGTGGCTCATGGGAGCCTTTTCGATTTTCCTATCGCCTGCCCTCCCGGGTCCGGCGATGATGGGGATACTTCGTTGCATCCCTGCCGCGACGGGCGCGGCTTTCTTTCGCCGCCTTACACGCGGCGGCGCTTCCGGGGTCGGCAGCCGTTATGGGGGATCGGCGTCACATCACGGATGGCGGTGATGGTGAAGCCGACGGCCTGCAGGGCGCGCAAGGCGGATTCACGGCCCGACCCAGGACCCTTGACTTCCACCTCGAGGGTTTTCATGCCGTGCTCCATGGCTTTACGTCCGGCATCCTCGCCCGCAACCTGGGCCGCATAGGGGGTGGATTTCCGTGAACCCTTGAACCCCTGTGACCCCGCCGACGACCAAGCGATGGTGTTGCCCTGGGCATCGGTAATCGTAATCATGGTGTTGTTGAACGTGGCATTCACATGGGCGACGCCCGATGCGATGTTCTTGCGTTCGCGGCGCCGTGGCCGGTGAGTGGTTTCTTTCGCCATGTCGGTTGCTCAGTTACCCCTTGAGGACTCTTTTCTTGCCCGCGATGGCTTTCGCCGGGCCCTTACGGGTACGGGCATTGGTATGGGTGCGCTGGCCGCGCACGGGCAGGCCGCGGCGGTGGCGGCGACCCCGGTAACAGCCCAGGTCCATCAATCGCTTCACGTTCATGGCCACTTCGCGCCGGAGGTCGCCTTCGACCTGAAATTCCTGGTCGATGGTCTCGCGGATCCGCACCAATTCGTCGTCGGTGAGGTCGTTGACCCGTCGTTCCGCGGGAATGCCGATATCCTGGCAAATCTTCGCGGCCGAGTTCCGGCCGATGCCGTGAATATACGTGAGGGCGATTACCACCCTCTTCGCGGTCGGAATATTAACGCCAGCGATACGCGCCAAAGCCCGTTCTCCTTAAACTTTGGAAATAAGTAACTTTTTTCGTCCATTGGGTGCCGAAGGAGGCGCGATTATAGGGCTTGACAGCCCCAAGTCAACACGCTCAGCCGCACTATTCCGCCCTTTTTCATTATCCCAGAAGGGCATTCATTTGCTCCGTCACTGCATCGATTTTGGCCATGCCGTCAACTTCCTCCATTAGCCCTTTTTCCTTGTAATAGGAAAAGATAAGAGAGGTTTGCTCATGATAGGCCTGAATCCGGATGGTAACCGTTTCCGCGTTATCGTCGGTGCGGTGGGTAAATTCGGTGCCCCCGCATTGGTCGCAAATACCGTCTTTTTCAGGTTTTTCAAACTCATCATGGTATCCGACGCCGCACACGGAGCATGAAAACCGGCCGGTAATCCGTTTGACCATGGCATCGTCGTCGACCTTGATTTCGATGACATAGTCGATATCCAATCCCTTTTCAGTCAGCATCGAGTCGAGAGCCACCGCCTGAGGCTTGGTGCGTGGAAAACCGTCCAAAATGAAACCGTCTTTACAGTCTTCCTGGTCGATGCGCGACGAAATCATGGCGATAATCAGGTCATCGGGCACCAATTGGCCGGCTTCCATGATTTCCTTGGCCTGAAGGCCGAGTTCGCTGCCTGAATCCACTTCGGCGCGCAGCATATCCCCGGTCGATAGCTGGACGATGCCGTGGGTTTCCTGCAGGCGCCTTGCCTGGGTTCCCTTACCGGCGCCTGGGGGTCCAAAAAGGATGAGATTCATTACCGCCGGCCTTTCAGCCTTGATTTCTTGATCAAACCCTCGTACTGGTGCGCCAGAAGATGGGACTGCACTTGGGACACCGTATCCATGGTCACGGTAACGACGATCAGAAGGCTGGTGCCGCCGAAATAGAACGGCACCGAATATCGCGAGATCAACAACTCCGGCAGCAGGCAGATGGCCGCCAAATAGCTGGCCCCGGTAACGGTCAGGCGGGTCAAAACCCAATCCAGGTATTCCGCCGTGTTTTTGCCCGGCCGGATACCGGGAATGAAGCCGCCGTAGCGTTTCAGGTTATCCGCCGTTTCCGTGGGATTGAAAACCACCGCCGTATAAAAGAAAGCGAAAAACACGACCATGGAAATATAAATCAATAGATACACCGGCTGCCCGCGTCCCAGATAGGCGGCTATGTTGGTCAACCATTCGGGGCCCGATCCGGCCGAAAATCCGATTACCGTAATCGGCATCAGCAGCAGGGAACTGGCGAAAATCGGCGGAATCACACCGGCGGTGTTGATTTTCAACGGCAGATGCGAGCTTTCGCCGCCGGTCATCTTGGTGCCGCGTTGGCGTTTCGGATATTGGACGATGATCCGGCGCTGGGCGCGTTCGACAAAGACGATGAAATAAATGACGCCGACCGACATCATCAGCAAAAAGATGATGAAGGCGGTCGACAGCGCCCCCGTCCGTCCCAATTCCAGCGTCCCGGCAAGGGCGCTCGGCAGGTTGGCGACGATGCCAGAGAAGATGATCAGCGAGATGCCGTTGCCGACCCCGCGCGCCGTGATCTGTTCGCCCAGCCACATCAGGAAAATGGTTCCGCCGATAAGGGTCACCACCACCTGAAAACGGAAAAACATTCCCGGATCGGTCACCGCCGGGCCGGCGGAAGAGCTCATGCCTTCGAGGCCGGCGGATATGCCGTAGGCCTGAAACGCCGCGATGAGCACGGTGCCGTAGCGGGTATATTGGTTGATCTTCTTACGGCCGGTTTCGCCTTCCTTTTTCAACGCCTCGAGCTGCGGCGATACCGCCGTCATCAACTGCATGATAATGGAGGACGAAATGTAGGGCATGATATTGAGGGCGAAGATCGTCATCCGCCTCAACGCCCCGCCGGAGAACATGTCGAACATGCCCAGCACACCGCCCTGGTTTTGACGGAAGATGTCTTGAAGGACCACCGGGTCGATACCGGGGAGCGGGATATAGGTGCCGAGGCGATAGACGATCAGCGCACCCAGAGTGAACCAAATACGCTTCTTCAATTCGG